>JAFQLP010000151.1 GCA_017414565.1 Lentisphaeria bacterium
CCTATCGCGCGCTGACCTGGGCGGATGGTTCCGGGCCGGATCAGATCGTGGACGATGGCGGCGATGCCACGCTGTTGATCCATCGCGGTTGCGCCGCCGAAGACGATCCCTCGATCCTCGATGAGCCGACCGATGCCTACGAAATGGAAGTGATCAACGCCTTGCTGAAACGGGTCCTGAAAGAAGATCCTCAGCATTGGCACAAAGTCGCGGCCAATGTCCGCGGCGTTTCAGAAGAAACCACTACAGGTGTGCACCGTCTGCTCCAGATGGCGGCGCAGAAGTCGCTGCTGTTCCAGGCGATCAACGTCAATGATTCGGTGACCAAGAGCAAGTTCGACAACGTTTACGGCTGCCGTCATTCCCTGACCGATGGTATCAAACGTGCGCTCGATGTTATGATCTCCGGCAAAACCGTAATGGTTTGCGGTTACGGCGATGTCGGCAAAGGCTGTGCCGAAGCCATGCGCAATGAACGCGCCCGGGTGCTGGTCAGCGAAGTCGATCCGATCTGTGCCCTGCAGGCCTGCATGGCCGGGTTCCAGGTCTGCACCGTGGAGGATGCGCTCCCGGTGGCCGATATCTATGTGACCACCACCGGCAACTGCGACATCATCACGGCTGAACACATGGCCGGGATGAAGGATCAGGCGATCGTGTGCAACATCGGTCACTTTGACAATGAGATCCAGGTGGCGGCTCTGGAAGCCTGGGACGGCGTCAAAAAGACTGTCATCAAAGACAGCAGCTGCCCGGTCAGCCGTTACACCTATCCGGACGGTCACTCGATCTACCTGCTGGCCGAAGGCCGTCTGGTGAACCTGGGCTGTGCCACCGGCCATCCGTCGTTTGTGATGTCCAACAGTTTCACCAACCAGCTGTTGGCCCAGATCGACATCCGCCGTCATCCGGACCGCGCGGTCGGCGTTTATCTGATCGACAAGAAATTGGACGAAGAAGTCGCCCGGCTCCATCTGGACAAACTCGGTGCCAAATTGACCAAGTTGAGCCAGAAACAGGCGGATTACATCGGGGTTCCGGTTGACGGTCCCTTCAAACCCGAAACCTACCGGTATTGATGTTGTTCAGTCCTAAAAAGCGTTATGTTGTCCAGACCCTGGGATCGGAGGTCCTCCGCCGCAAAGCAGCTCCGATCCCGGCGGTGACGGCAGAGATCCGGGAACTGGCGGAGTATATGTATCAGACACTCCGTCAGTTTGACGGGATCGGGCTTGCTGCACCGCAGGTGGGGCATTCGCTGCGGCTGGTGGTTCTGGCGGTGCCGCCGGAATCCATGTCGTCGCCGCCGTCGCCCGGTGAACGGGAGCTTTTGCCGCAAATGCCGCTGGTGCTTGTCAACCCGGAGATCGTGGACCGGTTCGGCGATATTGCCGTGCGGGATGAAGGCTGCTTGAGTGTGCCGGATATATTCGCTCCGGTGCCCCGGCCATCCCGCGTGATCCTCCGTTCGCAGACATTGGACGGCGGTATCATCACGGCGGAATGCGGCGGTCTGCTGGGCCGTTGCATCCAGCATGAACTGGATCATCTGGATGGTGTCATCTTTTGCGACCGGGTCGAGCCGGATGAAAAGCGTTTGATCGAATCCGATATGCGGCGGTTGGAGCGGTATGGCTCCAAGCACCAGTATCAGCGGGTCATCACCAGATAGAACCGTTGGGAAACAAAAAAAACGGACGGCTGTTCTGCCGCCCGTTTTTTTTGTGCCGTCAACCGGCCGGATCAGACCTGAAACGGGATCATCCCGGCACCGGCGATCGGACGGCATACCATGGTGGAGGCCGGACGGCCCGTCGGACGGTAATAGAGTTCATCAAGCCGTTGCCGGAGCAGTTCGATGGCATCGTTCTGACACAGCACCATCATGCAGCCGCCGAGTCCGGCACCGGCCAACTGTGCGCCCAGCACGCCGGGCGTGCGGTCGGCAATATCCACCATGCGGTCGATATCCGGCAGACTGCAGGCATAGGAACCGGTCTGGGTTCCGAGTTGGGCGCGGATGACCCGCTCCGGATCGCCGCTTTCCAGATCGTTCAGCAGTTGCAGCATGGCCATATTGGAAACATCGACCCGGTAGGGGTGTTCCTGCCAATTTTCGTCGAACCAGGCCACCCGGTCGCCGTTGTGGGACAACTTCATCATCTGACCGATGGCGGCGAGATCGTGGTTTTTCAGCGCATCTGCGTAACGGGCGGCCCGTTCGCATTCGCTGATGCCGAAGAGGACCACGCCGCGGATGGGATAACGGCCGTCGGCCGGTTCCGCGTGGCTGCTGAACCAGGTTTCCAGGTCAACATCCGGCAGCATGGCCCGGAGTTCGTCGCGGGTGGCGGTTTCCGGGAGCATCAGCATCAGCCGGTAGAAAAAGGACAGCGGCATTTGCATGGTGCGCGGATTGACATCGCGCAAATGCCGGAGAATACCGGAGAATTGCGGGATCAACTGCCGGATCAGAGCAAAGCCGATCCGGTAACAGGCAACCCGGTGGTTGAATTGATTTTTGGCATCGGATGATTTGCGGGCTTTGATGCCGGAGTCACAGATCACCATGGAATAATTTTCCGGGAAAACAACATTTTCATCCACGCCGAACGGGAAGAACCGCACCTTTACCACCGTGCCGCGCTGACCCATTTTCACCGCCGCATGGTCCGCACTGCCGCCGCGGGTGCCGACGAACCATTCGCCTTCGCCGCACAGGGTGACAATCTGGGCCGGGAAGGTATCCAGCCGGTTGACCGCGACCACGGCTTCCGCCGCCCCCACCACCAGACTGGAGGAGGAGGAAAGCCCCGCCGCCATCGGCACATTGCCGCCAACGATCAAATCCATGCCGCGGAGTTTGCGGTTGCTGAATTTTTTTTGCAGCCGCAGAATGGCCGCTTTGATGTACTGGGTCCAATCCACGCCGTATTCGCTGATCATTTTGGCCAGTTTGCTGCTGTTTACCAGCGAATTCCAGTCTTCCCACGGCAGATCGGCGACCATCTCCGAAATGGAAAAATCGCTGCCGGGGAAACGTTCCGTATTGCAGTGCCGGATGATGACCCGGTCATCCTCCCGCGGGCATACGACCATGACCGTTTCGTACCCGATGGTCATCAGATTGCAGTTGCCGCCCTGATGATCGATATGGCGGCCCATCACATTCAACCGCCCCGGCGAGCGGACAAGCCCGCAAACGGCATCGTCCGGCAGCGTTTGCCGCGCCGATTCGATGGTCTGGAGAAGATTGGTCCGCTGGCGTTCACAAATCGTGGCATCCAGCCCGTACAATTCCTGCAAAACCGCCTGCAATTGCGGCGATTGTCCGCTGAAAAGCCGGTGCCAATCGCCCAGCGAACGGAATTCCGCCGGGTCCAGTTCGGCCAACGCCGGGGTACTGTTGTCGCTCCGGAGGATCTTTTCCACCTCCAGAAGTTCCGCCGGATTGTTGAATCCGAGGACGCGGGTACGGTCCGTCACCTCCAGCAGCAGGGCATCCGGCCGCTGTTTGGCCGCCAGCTGGGAACGGTAATAAATGCCGATCAGATCAGAAAGGTATTCCTCCTGCTGGGCGTTGTCCGACGAAAGTTGCGCCAGAGCCTGTTTCAACAGACCGCTTTTGAGCAGATAAACCGAAGTATTGCCGCACGGGATATGGGCGGCTTCGTCCGGTGTCAGCACGATCGGTCCCCCGTCCGCGGGAATGTCAAAACGGGTCATTTCCTCCGGGATCATCGCCAGTAGATCGGCCGGGGAAACGGTTTCATTGTTTTCGCACTTTTCCCACACCGCACCAAATGCTTTGACCGCTTTGGCCGGATTGCATTCGCTTGAGCCGAAGAAAAGTTCCACGATGGTTTGACGGAGCTCCGCCGCACTGCGGGAAATGCCATTTGCCGCATCGGCGCGGAGCTGCCGCCACACCCGCCGTTGTTTGATATCGGCCATTTCGATAATGGCGGCCGGGATGCCGTTCCGGTCACGGACGATCCGCCCCTGACCGGATTTCGGGTCGCACGCCAGCGACAGCACCGCCAGTTGTGACCCGCCCGCCGCATACAGATTGAATAATTTTTCCAGAATGCTCTGGTCAATGATCCGGTCTCCGGCGGCGACCAGCACATTGGCATTGTCGTCCAGGAGCGAGAGATTGCGGTAAACGCAACGGAGCGCGTGGGCCGTGCCGCGCTGTTCCTTCTGATAGACAAACGCGACATTTTCAAAATCTTCGCCGACCGCTTCAACCACTTTACCGGCCAGATTGCCGACGATCAGAATATGTTGATTGATGCCGCAGGAGCGGTAGGTGTCAAGAGCCCGGCAGATCGCCGGGACACCATTGACCGGAAAACAGACCTTCGGGGTGGTGGCAGAACCCATCCGGGTGCCTTTGCCTGCCGCCAGAATAATGGTACAATCAGGCGCATCGCTTTTCATATTTTCAGACTCCAACCGTTTGCTTTTCCGGTAATATAGCCCCGCTTTTGTCAAAAACAAACTGCCGGGCAAATTACGCTTTCCGGATCCGCACGGCAATGTTGCCGAGATGGCGGGAAATGGCAGTCAGTTCCGACAGCAGTTCCACAAAGATGATCCCGGCATCGACCGAACATTTCTGTTCGCGCAGACGGCAGATGTGCCCGTTTTCCAATTCGTCCGCCAATTCATCCACGAGTTTTTCCGCCTCGATCGCGGCACCGGCAGTGCCTTCGGCGGGTTTTTCGATTGCGGTCAGGGTATCGGCAGACTGCTGTTTCAGCACCGCAAGCAGACGGCGCAGATCACCGGCCCCCTCCGGTGTCAGCCGGTGGCCGGTTTCCTTCATCCGGGTCATGAGTTTCAGGATGTTTTCCGACCGGTCGCCAATGCGCTCAATGTCATTGGCGCAGTGCATCAATTCCGGGATCAGGGAACTCTGGGATGGGGTAAGTTTCTGCTGCATCAGTTTGGAGAGATATTCCATGATCTCGCTCTGATACCGGTCGATATCCTGCTCCCGGTGCCGGATGCGGTCCAGCGCATCGGGGTTGTCATTCATGGGGATAAAGTGCTGCTCCATCGAAAGATCGACCATTTTCCACGATTTCCGCAACATGCGGAAAAGGGCCGCCCGCACCTGATCCATAGCGGCAGACGGCGTGAGCAGCAGATGCGGTTCAAGCAGCTGCAATTTGACTTTGCCGCTCTTGACCGGCAGCAGCCGGGCGCAGAGCCGGCCCAGTTGCGGGATGAACGGGAAGAGCAGTGCCGCCGTGAGTACCTTGAAAAAGGTATGGGCATTCGCCAGATGGCGCGGCAGATTCTGCGGCACTTCAGCAAAAACATTGCCGTCGGTAAGCCAGTCCACCAGATAGAGGAAGATCGGGATGCCCGAATTCCCCCACGGGATCCAGAAACTGATCAGCACAAAGATCACCCCGAATACATTGAACAGCGTATGGGCCAGTGCCGCCTGCTTGGCAATGCGGTTGGCCGGGATCGCCGCCAGCTGCGCCGTGATCGTCGTACCGATCTCCGTGCCGAGGACCAGCGATACCCCGGTGTAAAAGTCGATCAGACCACTGCCGGCCATGGCGATCACAATACCGGTCGTGACCGAACTGCTCTGCAGAATGATCGTGGCGATCAACCCGATACAGAATGCGCCGAGAACCGGCGCAAGCGGCATGAAGCCGTTGACCGGACGGCAGTCGAAGGTCTTGAAAAAGGCCGTGCAGGAGGGGAAATCACCCAACGCCTGCAGATCGCTGCTCATCAGATTCATACCGTAAAAGAGCAGCCCGAACCCGATCAGGCCGGTGCTGAGGCCGCGGAAACGCTGCCCCGGCAGAAAAATCAGCAGAATACCCAGGATCACCGAGGGCAGGGCGATCTCGCCGATCTTGAACGCAATGATCTGCGCCGTGATCGTCGTACCGATATTGGCACCGAAAATGATCCCGATCGCCTGGGTCAGCGAGAGGATGCCCGCATTGACAAACCCGATGGTCATAACACTCGTAGCCGACGACGACTGGACAATCGCCGTGATCAGAGCACCGGCAAACAGGGCCGAAAAACGGTTGCCCGCACAAATCTGCATGATCTTCTGGATCCGGGCTCCGGCCATCTGCGAAAGTCCATCGCTCATCATCTTCATGCCGAAGATAAAGAAGGCCAGCCCCCCCAGAAAATTGATGAAAAGCCGCACCGGGTCAAATGAAAGCACCCGCGTCCGGATCGGTCTGCCGAAAGAGGGGATCTCAAACTGGATCTCTTTGGCCCCGGTCGTTTGCGGCAGAATCAAACTGGTGGTCGCTTCGCCATTGGCATTGGTATGAAGTTGACGGCGGCGGCCATCGGTGTCGGCCACCCATACCGATACATTGGTCTGCGGTTTGCCGTCGGAATCCGTCAGGCGTACCCCAATAGGCGTATCCAATTCCGTCCCGGCACGGCCCTCCTGCTCACTGCCGATCAACTGCACCCCGGTCAGAAAACGGATGTCGATCGCCTTTTCCGGGGCCTTTTCCGGCGTCACCCGCACATACTGATCGCCAGTCCGCCGCCCGGCCGTGACCTGAAACGCCGCCTGACCGCCGCCATCCGTCACGGCTTCGGTCGCGCTCACAGCAAGATCCGACCCGGCCGGCACCTCGATCCGGATTTTTTGCCCGGGCAACGGGAATTTTTTGCCGTCAACCCGTATGACGACCTGCCTGGCAAAGGCTTCTCCGGCAACCGCACACTGGTTTTCCCCCCGGGTAACAGAGATTTTTTCAATGGCAGTTTGTGCCTCCTGTTTGCACCCGGCAAACAAAAATAAACAGCAAAATAACGGCAACAGTCGCAGAAGTTGCATGAAAATTCCTCGGGATTTCAACGTTGTCAAATCAATAACCATTGGCATCTAACAAAAAGACACCAATTTAAAATACACCACTGAAAATATTTTTTCAAGGCGGCGCGGCCGCTTCGGAATATCGCGGGCTCCCGATGGTCGCCCTTGATCGGCGGCGCGGCCGCTTCGGAATAGGGCTATTGCTCCGTTGTCGCAATAGCAGGGCCCGTGCGACGGGCTGCGGCGGCGCGGCCGCTGCGGAATAGGGCTATTGCTCCGTTGTCGCAATAGCAGGTGTCGCATGTCGGGGCGAATGTCGCCTTCAAAATGTCGCGGCGGCTTCGCTCGCC
>JAFQLP010000152.1 GCA_017414565.1 Lentisphaeria bacterium
ACAATATGGCAACCGCCAAACAACTGACCGCCGATGCCCGGCAGGTCATGAAAAACAAAGGCTCTGTTATCATCAGTGCTGTCGATCTGCAGGATGGCTGTCTGCAGCGCGCCCAGGTCTATTTCTGGGATGAAAACCGCGCCGTCATGGATATTGTCACCAAAGCCGATCTGATCGAAAACTGGCCGGAGGAAGAAGGCGTTTATGTGTTGAACGATGCCGCTGTTTCCGGGGATGAAGGGGCTGCCCTGACCCCGGTCCGTATCTTTGACACCGAAGAAGACTTCTACATCCGTGCCGTTCCCGGCGATGAACCCTGCGACGATCTGGGACCGCTGCCCAGCGTGATCTATCTGGAAGCCATTGAATACATTTCGCAACTCAAGGAGCTGACCCGATGAATGCTTTTCTGATCCGCGGACTGCTGAAAGATCCGGCGATCCGGTTTGCCGTAACGGAGTGCGCTCCGCTGTGTTCCGAAGCGGTCATCCGGCACGATGCCGATCCGGCCGGAGCGGCAGTGCTGGGCGAAGCGTTGATCGTATCCTCCATGCTGCCGGTCCTGCTGGACGAGGCGGAAAGTTACTGCATCCGGCTCCAATACAACGGTCAGGCGGGCAAGATCATTGCCGAGGCCAACGACCGGGCGGAGATCCGCGGCTTCAGCACGGCCCCGCAACTGGGACTGCTGCCGCTGGATCAGGACCGGATCTTCGGTGACACCGCCCGGGTCTCGCTGATCCGGTCGGCCGGGGCCCGGATCCTGAATTCCGGCGAAACGGAAAGCCATCTGGCCTCCCCGGCGGCGGACATCGCCTTTTTCTTTTCGGTGAGTGACCAGGTGGAAACGGCCGCCAATGCGGCACTGCGCTTCAATCCCGATCCCAAACAGCCGGTCGCCTCCGCCAGAGGCATCCTGCTGCAGGCCATGCCGCAATGCGATCCGGTCGCCTTTGAGGAGATCCGCAAACAGGTGGAGCGCGTTCCCTTCCGCACCGGTATGCTGGACGCAGCAGGGGCTCCGGAAGATATCGCCATGGCCATTCTGCAGGCCGCCGGATGCGATGTCAGCCCCGGCAATCTGGTATTCGGGCAAACCATTGACCCCCGGTTCCAGTGCCGCTGCAGCCGGGAAAAACTGTTGCAGGCGTTGCTGACGGTTGACCGGCGGGAACTGGAGCAGATGTTCCGGGAACAGCCGGAACTGGCGATGCGTTGCGAATTCTGCGGCACGGCCTACCGTTTTTCCGCCGGGGATCTGCCGGAAGCATAAAATCCTGTTTTTTTGATTTTCCGTGCTTGACACCGCTTGCGGAACCGGGTATATTACCATCAGAAAGCAGGTCAATCTCTGAACATTATTTGCATCGGGACCGCAAGGTCTTATTTTGTCACGTGTCGAGAGCGATACAGCCTGCTTTCTTTTTTTTATGCCCGGAAATCTTCCGGGATTTTTTCTTTTTTGCCTGTAAAAAACGGAAATCCCTGTTTTTCAACGCCTGAATTTCAAAAGTTTTGCTGTTTTACTATTGATTTTTTTGCAACTGCTGTTACATTATTTGGCAGACGGATATATTTGGATTTTTGGCATATACAAGACGCGCTATGACAAAAATAATTGCTTTTACTAAAAAAAGCAGTTTCGGGGGGCTGCCTTTAATGTTGTCGGTTTTGCTGCTGGCAGGCAACGGCTGCCGCGCATTCCGCGACATGTTTGATGAGCCGCCGCGCAAAGACAAAGTCAGTCACACCGCCCCGGCTCCC
>JAFQLP010000153.1 GCA_017414565.1 Lentisphaeria bacterium
CGCTCCCGGCGATACCGACCTGCGCCACCAGAATCGAACTTTCGCCGACAACCACGTTGTGGGCGACCATCACCTGATCGTCGATCTTGACATTGGATTTGATCCAGGTCTGATCGAAGCGGGCCCGGTCGATGGTGGTATTGGCACCGACTTCCACATCGTCGTCGATCCGGACGATCCCCACCTGCGGCACTTTTTCCAGCCCATTCGGACCGGGAACGAAACCGAAGCCGTCGGCCCCGATCACCACGCCGGGATGCAGAATCACCGCATTGCCCACCAGACAGCGGTACATGATCGTGACATTCGGATAAATCAACGTCCGGCAGCCGATCTTCACTTCGTGTCCGATGTAGCAGCCGGCACCGATCACGGTATCATCGCCGATCTCGGCATCGCGCTCGATCACCGCATTGGCACCGATATGGACATTGCGTCCCAGTTTGACCGAAGGATCGACCACCGCCGACGGATGGATGCCCGGTTCGTAAGCCGGTGCCGGTTTGGCAAACTGCATCACCAGTCCGTTGAAAGCGGATTCGGCGTTATCGCAAACGATCCAACTCCGGTCCGCGGTGGCTTCGCCGACCGTGTCGGGCGTGGCAATGACAGTACCCGCCTTGGATTCCGCCAGAAAACCCGCGTACTTTTTGCTGTTGATATAACTGATCTGATCGGCCCCGGCATCACCGAGTGCGGCAACGCCGTTGACCGGACGGTCGGCGGCACCGATCAAACGCCCGCCGACCATCTCTGCAATACTTCCGGCTGTGTGCATTCTGCCTGTCCTCATTAAAATTTGGTCACGTCAATAACAGCCCCGCCGGCGGCCCGGCTGCGGCTGACCGCTTCGAGAAATGCGATGATCTGCAGCGATTCCTCGTTGGAGATCGCCGGCACACCGGTCTGGAAGAACGGAATGACCTTGCGGAGCAGCATGGCATAGAACGGCACCGAAGTATCGACCATGGCCAGCACATGACCTTTGTCGGTGGTCAGCGAGCAGGCAAAATTATTGGAGCCGACCCGGTTCCCGGCCAATTTCCCGATCCGCCCGTCTTCCCACACGCCGACCACGGCATCCACCAGATCGGTGCTGAAGGCCTGCACCGTCTTGCAGCCCGCGCCCATGAAGGAAAAGAGCAGTTCCGCCGAATGGATCCCGTACCAGAAATAATCGCGGTAATCCGGCAGAAACGCCATCGGGCCCATCGCTTCGCAGGCGAAGACCTTGGCATCTTCCGGCAGACATCCTTCGATCCCCTTGGCGTAACGGATCGACGATGCGGTCATCATCGGAATATTCTTGTCATGCGCCAGTTCCACGATCTTGCGGGCATCGTCATAATGGCAGGCGAGCGGTTTGTCGATGAAGACCGGAACCCCCAGTTTGGCGACTTCCGCGAACTGTTCCAAATGCTGATCGCCGTCGCAGCTTTCCAGGAAAATACCATCCAGACCGTCCAGCCCGGCAATGGAATCAACGATCTCGATCCCGGCTGCTTTCAGATCGGCGGTGTACTGCCCGACCCGGTCACGGCTCAAAGAAAATTTCTGGCTGCCGCCCGGAAAAGCCTTGACGACTTTCGCCCCCGGCACATTGAATTCGTTGGCGGGATCATTCAGCAGATTGCAGAAAGCCGGAGAATGGGACGTATCCAAACCGACAATACCAAGTTTCAGTTCTTTCATCAGAATCACTCCTTATGTTGGGATTTTTATCTGGTCATATTCCATTTCATTCAATTCATTCAGCAACCCTGATTGGCGATCCGGGCACTGACTTCACGCTCGTAAGCATCGAGGTCATCGATCCGGACCTGGGCAACGCCGGTCGCCATGGCGGCTTCCGCCACCGCCCGTGCCACCTGCGGAACCACCCGCGGATCAAAGGGTTTCGGGATCACGAAACCGGCCTTCAACGGCACTTCACCGGCAAAAACGCCCTGCCTGGCTTCTTCCGGATACGCGGCTTCGAGCTGCGCCCGGATATCATCGGGCATGGGCTGATCCACGATCGCCGCCAGAGCCCGGGAGGCCGCCAGCGTCATGGCATCGTTGATATCGGTGGCGCGGACATCCAGCGCACCGCGGAAGATCCCCGGAAAACCGAGAACATTGTTCACCTGATTGCAGAAATCGGACCGCCCGGTACCGACCACCGCCGCACCGGCGGCGATCGCCTGATCCGGGAAAATCTCCGGCGTGGGATTCGCCATGGCAAAAACGATCGCGCCCGGAGCCATGGTCGCCACCATTTCGGCGGTCAGCACACCGGCAGCGGAAACGCCGACAAACACATCCGCGCCGCGCACCGCATCTGCCAGCGTCCGGCAGGGCGTATCCACCGCGAACAACTGCCGCTGCGGGGTCAGCCCGGTACGCCCGCTGTGGATCACGCCGCGGGAGTCGCAGACCAGAAAATTCTCGCGCTTCGCCCCGGCCATGATGTAAAATTCAGCACAGGCCAGACCGGCCGCGCCCGCGCCGCTCAACACGAAACGGCAGTCTTCGATTTTTTTGCCGACCACTTTCAGCGCGTTCAGGATACCGGAAAGCGACACCACCGCCGTCCCGTGCTGATCGTCGTGGAAAACCGGGATGCTCATCCGCTTTTTCAGCGTGGATTCCACCTCAAAACACGCCGGGGCGGCAATGTCCTCCAGATTGATACCACCGAAACTCGGATTCAAGGTTTCCACGGCGGTGATCAGTTTGGCGGCATCGGTACGCCCTTCGGCATCGCGGCAGCTGCCCAGACACAACGGGACCGCATCGATCCCGGCAAAGTGTTTGAACAGCACACATTTGCCCTCCATCACCGGCATCCCGGCCTCCGGTCCGATATTGCCCAGACCGAGGACCGCGGTACCATCGGAAACCACCGCCACGGTATTGCCGCGCCCGGTGTACTGCCAGACGGTCTCCGGTTTTTCCTTGATCTCCAGACAGGGTTTGGCGACCCCGGGCGTGTATGCCAGCGAGAGTTCATCACTGTTCCGGCAGGGCTTTGAAGGCACCACCGCCAATTTGCCGTAGGGTTTCCGGGCGTGATATTCCAACGCCTGACGGGTCAATTCGTCCATGATTCCGTTCCTTTTTGTGATAATTCTCCGCGTATCCGTACCGGAATACCGCGGCTGTGCAAATATTGTTTGACTTCACCGACCGTGTGATTGCCGAAGTGGAAGATGCTCGCCGCCAATACGGCATCTGCTTTGCCGTCCTCCAGCACCTCTGCCATGTGTGCGAGCGAACCGGCACCGCCGGAGGCGATCACCGGCACCGGCACCGCCTCGGCGATCCGCCGGGTCAGACGGCAATCGAATCCCTGCCGGGTCCCGTCGGCATCCATACTGGTCAACAGGATCTCACCGGCACCGAGTTCCACGCCGCGCACCGCCCATTCCACCGCATCCATCCCGGTGGCGCACCGGCCGCCGTGGGTGAAAACCTCCCACCGTTCTTCGCCGGGGATCTGCCGGGCATCGATCGCCAGCACCATGCACTGACTGCCGAAGATCTCCGCCCCGGCCCGGATCAGATCCGGGTCCTGCACCGCGGCGGTATTGAGCGATGTTTTGTCGGCCCCGCACCGCAGCAACTGCCGGATATCCGCCACACTGCGGATGCCGCCGCCCACGGTCAGCGGGATAAAGATCTGTTCAGCGGCCCGCCGGACAGCCTCGCAGAGGGTCCCTCTGGCATCCACGCTGGCAGCAATATCGAGAAAAACCAGTTCATCGGCACCCTGCCGGTCGTATTCACCGGCCGCTGTCACCGGATCTCCGGCATCCACCAATCCGCCGAAATGAACGCCTTTGACCACCCGGCCGTCTTTGACATCCAGACATGGAATGATCCGCTTTGCCAGCATCAGCAGTTCTCCGACATTGTAAAAAATACAAACATTTTCCTCGTTTTCCGGTATAATATACACGCTTCCCCGTATTTTACACCATCGGGACTTGAATTTTGCCAAAAAAAAGGCATTTTATGAGATATGATGAAAACGACTTCCCATATTGGGCGCTCCGGCGCATTCCGGGCTGCCGCGCTGACACGCGAAGCAGCATTGAATCTGTCTTTTGCGGATCTTGCCGTTGTCTGCGGCGGTATCCGCTGTGACCGCTTTGACGAAGCGGCATCACTGCCGTCCAAAGTCCGCGAACACCGTTCCAACGACGGCTACCATTTTGACGCGGAAACCAAACGCACCCTGCCCTTCGGCTGCGAATACGACATCAAACGCACCGTCGATCTTTACGACGGCGGTGCCAGGATCACGGCCGATGTGAATCCGGCCAACGGCGGGACATTGCGCCATTTTGAACTTGACCCGGTGGTCATTTCCGGATCCATCCGCCGGTTCGGCTGGCAGTTTGACGGCGAAGCCATCCGGTGGCAGGACCTGCCCCCGGCCGCGGAAACCGTGCTGGACACGCCTTTTGCTCCGGCTGTGCTGGCCGTCGAAAGCGCATCCGGCCTCGTAGTCGAGATCGGTTGCGGCGATGATCTCTGGCGGCACCGTCCGGAACTGCCGGGCAATACCCCGCACTGCCTTGTGACCGCCGGTCCGGAGGGCATCCGGATGCAGCGGACGATCCTTGATTTTGCCGCCGATGCCGAGGTGGAACGCCGTCCGTGGCGTTGGGAATATTTTGCCGCCTGGAGCCTGCCCGCTGATACTGCGGCTGCTCCGACCGATGCCGATGACAGCACCTGGCCGCAGGATCTGCCGGAAACCGGCCGCCGACTGCTTGCCGACGGTTCCCGCACCGGCAGTTGTCCGACCTCGGCACCGTTCCGCCGTCAACTGCGGAACCGCATCCGGGCCGCCCGCGGCGATCTGCGGCTGCTCCATGCCGATGCCGGGCTCTGCACCGATGCGACCCACACCGGACGCACCGGGAAACAGCAACTCGTACACGGCAACGCCGGTGAACTGCTGGCTTTTCACCAGTGGGGAGCGCGTCAACTTGCCGCCCGCGGTTCTGCATTCCGGATCTCGCTTGATGATACCGGCCGGGCGGCCCATCCCGGACTGGCCGGGGCGCTTGACCGGATGCCGCTGCCGCTGGACTGATTTTTTGCTGAAAAAAAGCCATTTTCAGGGCAACGGCTGTTGCAATTTACCCCACTTGCAGTACATTCTCTGATAACATCAGCCTATTGGCAATAACAACCCTATTTTACAGGAAAGGAAGGTTGACAAATGGCCAAAAAAGTTACCGGCAATGATTCCCTGGCAATGGATACCGGGAAAAAAGAGTACAAGGGCAAAAAACTGCGCGTAGCCATCATCGGTTGCGGCGGCATCAGCCAGGTCCACATGGGTGCTCTGCAGGAAATGCCGGAAGTCGAAGTTGTCGCCTGCTGCGATATCCTTCAGGAACGCGTGGACAAAATGCAGGAAAAATGGAACATCCCCCAGGGCTTCTGCGACGGCACGAAATCGCCGTGGAAAAAAATGCTGAAAGAAGTCCAGATCGACGCTGTCGATATCTGTACACCGAACTATGTCCACTGCGCGCCCGCAGTCGATGCTGCCAACGCCGGTTGCCATGTCATGGTTGAAAAACCGATGGCCATGACCCCCGCCGAATGCGAAAAAATGATCGCCGCCGCCAAGAAAAACAACGTCAAACTGGCCGTCGGCTTCCAGAACCGTTACGATTCCAAGACCCAGTTCCTCAAACGCGCCAAAGATGCCGGTGAATTCGGCGATATCATGTTTGTCAAAGTCCAGGCCCTCCGTCGCCGCGGCATCCCGAACTGGGGCGTCTTCGGTCAGAAAGATCTGCAGGGCGGCGGCCCGATGATCGATATCGGCGTGCATATGGTGGAAGCCTCCCACTACTTCCTCGGTGCCCCGAAACCGGTTGCCGCCATGGGCCGCACCTGGACCTATCTCGGCGACAAACCCAGCGATGTGGTCTGTCCGTGGCCGGGCTGGGATCACAAAACCTACACCGTCGAAGACCTCGCCATCGGTCAGATCCGTTTTGAAGACGGCTCCCTCATGCAGATCGAATCCTCGTTCGCCGCGCATATCGAAAAGAACATCTTTTCCTTCTCGTTTGCCGGTTCGCAGGGCGGCGGCTCCTGGGATCCGCCCCGGATCTACACCGACCGCGCCGGCACCATGGTCGATGTTTCCCCCAACTATCTGCCGACCTGTGATTTCTCTGTCCTCTTCAAGAGCAAACTCCAGAACTGGGTCGATGCCATTATGAAAGGCACCGAACTGACCGCCCCCGGCGAAGCCGGTCTCATGGTCCAGAAGATCCTCGATGCCATCTACCGCTCTGCGGCCAAAGGCGGCAAAGAAGTCGAAATCAAGTAGGCCGAGCGGCAGCGCGGCGGCTTCGGAATATCGCGCCCGCCTCGTTGGGCGGGCTTGATCGGGGCGAACGGCACCCTCGAAATGTCGCGGCAGCGCGGCTCAATCCAAAATGGGACTTACAGGTCTTCAAGACTTATAAGTCCCATTTATTTTCCCCATCCGCCGGCAAACACAACAAAAGTGCCACTTCGATGCCGCGCATACAACAAAAAAAGGGCTGTTGCCAAACCTCAAAAAAGGAGAGCAGCAGCCTTTTTCTGTTGTTTGAACTGAATATATTGGCGTATAATAAGTTATAACAGAAAAAAATGATGGCTTATGTTACCAATTCTCAAGGGTATTTATGCCTTTGTTCAGACATTCCGTTTGAGGAGAGATGAATGTTGAGATTTGATAAAAAAAAGTCGGAATTGCTCTTATCGTCGCCGATAAAAGCAATTCCGCTGAAAGTTTGGGAAAGATGGGGAGCGGGGAAGATGACCTTTTTCCCAAAAGGTGTCTTCCCCGCAGAGCTGTTTTGCAACAGCCTCTTTTTATCGAAGTGCGGAGATCGGATTAACGATCGGAAAGTGCCGCCACGCCGGGCAGTTCTTTGCCTTCGAGATATTCAAGCGAAGCACCGCCGCCGGTGGAAATGTGGCTCATTTCCGCCGCCAGACCGGACTTGTTGACCGCCGCGACCGAATCGCCGCCGCCGATGATCGAGATGCCGCCGGCAGCCTTGATGCCGGAAACGGCACGGCAAACCGCCATCGTGCCTTCGGCGAATTTCGGCATTTCAAAGCAGCCCATCGGACCGTTCCAGACGACCGTCTTGGCACCGTTGATGGCATCGGCATAGAGTTTCGCCGTTTCCGGACCGATGTCAAGGCCCATCCAACCGGCCGGGATATCCGCACCGACGATCCGGGTGTTGGCTTCGGCATCGAACTTGTCAGCAGCGATGTTATCGACCGGCAGCAGAAACTTGACACCGCGTTCCGCAGCCTGCTTCAGCATTTCAGCCGCGTATTCCAACTGATCGTTTTCGCAGAGCGAACCACCGACTTCGTGCCCCTGCGCCTTGAGGAAGGTGTAGGCCATGCCGCCGCCGATGATCAGGGTATCGACCTTGGTCAGCAGATTGCGGACGACCGCCAGTTTATCGGAAACTTTCGCGCCGCCGAGGATCGCCACAAACGGACGGACCGGATTTTCGACCGCGTTGCCGAGGTATTCGATCTCCTTTTCCAGCAGGAAACCGGCCACGTTCACATCCATAAACTTGCAGATGACGGCGGTGGAGGCGTGGGCGCGGTGAGCCGAACCGAAAGCATCGTTGCAGAAGACATCGCCGTAAGAGGCGAAGATCCGGGCCAGTTCGGTCTGCTTTTCTTTCAGAGCCGCTTTTTTGGCCGTGGATTCTTCATCGGTCATATCATCGGTCTTCTTGACCTTGCCCTGTTCTTCCTTGTAGAAGCGGGTATTTTCCAGCATCAGCACTTCGCCCGGCTGCAACGCCGCGGCGGCATCACCGGCCTGGGCGCAATCGGGCGCAAAAGCCACGGTCTTGCCCAGCATTTTGCCCAGATATTCCGCCACCGGTTTCAGGCTGTAATCCGCTTCGTAACCCTTGCCGGAGGGACGGCCGAGGTGGCTCATCAGCACCAGCGAAGCACCCTGTTCCAGCACATACTGGATCGTCGGCAGAGCACCGCGGATACGGGTATCGTCTTTGATCACGCCTTCCTTGATCGGCACATTGAAGTCAACGCGCATGACAACGCGTTTCCCCTTGAGATCGACATCGCGGATGGTCATCTTGTTCATCTGAATCATTCCTTCCTGAATTTGGCGGCACCGGCCCGGCTGCCGCAGAGAAAACAAAAAAAGCCGGAATATTCGCATATTCCGGCCTCGGACCAAAAAATTGGTAGCGGATCCAGGACTCGAACCAGGGACCTGCGGATTATGATTCCGACGCTCTAACCAACTGAGCTAATCCGCCACCGGTATGTCATTACAATACCTTTTTTTCGGAACTTTGCAAGTCACACTTCAAAAAAAAGCTGATTTTTTTGCGACAAATCCATTTTTCGCCGCCGGTACTTGAATTTTCCGTATTCCGTGCTATTTTATTTATAGTTTTTTATGGCAAAGGAGCCACAGACCTTGATCCGGATGGTGCGGATCGACCGGGAAACCGGTTACCGGAAGGTTGACCCGATCTCTGATTGTACAGAGATTTTCTCTTCCGCACCCTCAATCAAGGCGGCTCGCTGAATTTCAGGATGTTATTGAGGGAATCAAAGATCATGGAAGAAGCAAAGCATATCTGTCTGTATGCCGGCACCGCCCATCCGCAACTTGCCCGGGACATCGCAACTTATCTCGGCATCAACCTCGGTAATGTAAGCATTTCCCGCTTCCCCGATGGCGAAGTCTTTGTCCAGTACGGCGAGATCGTCCGTTGCGCCGATGCCTTTCTGATCCAGCCGACCTGCGCTCCCACCAACGACAACCTGATGGAACTGCTGGTCATGATCGATGCCGCCCGCCGCGCCTCCGCCGCCCGGATCACCGTGGTGATCCCCTACTTCGGCTACGCCCGGCAGGACCGCAAAGACAAACCCCGGGTCCCGATCACGGCCAAACTGGTGGCCAATCTGATCACCACCGCCGGTGCCGACCGGGTGCTGGCCATGGATCTTCACAGCCAGCAGTTGCAGGGCTTCTTCGATATTCCGGTTGACCACCTCTACGCCCGCCCGGTCCTGGCTCCGGTGCTGAAAGAGATCATCGGCGAAGATCCGGTCGTGGTGGCCCCCGACTCCGGCAGTGCCAAAATGGCCATGTATTACGGCGACCTTCTCGGCGGCGGTTTTGCCGTGGTCGCCAAGCGGCGCATCAACGCGACCACCGTTGCTTCCTCACACCTCGTGGGCGATGTCCGCGACAAAGTCTGCGTGATCACCGACGACCTCACCTCCACCTGCGGAACCCTTTGCGCCGCCGCCAAGATCCTGAAGGCAAACGGCGCAGCCAAGATCTACTGCGCGGTGACGCATTGCCTGCTCAATGAGACCGGCAAGCGCAAACTCCTGGAAGCGGAGGAAATCGAACAACTCATCACCACCGATGCCGTGCCGCAGCCCGACACTCTCGGCGGCAAGATCCGGGTGGTGAGCGTGGCCCCGATCCTCGGCGAAGCCATCCGCCGCATCCACAACGGCCAGTCGGTTTCTTCGCTGTTTTACATCAAGCATTGATCCAAGCGGATGTTAACGGTCTGTATAATATATTTAAGGTAAGAGAAAAGCTCAACGCAATCCAAAAGAAGAAAGGGAAGAAATGAGCAAAACCAAACATGAAATCGCGGTGACGCTCCGCACCGAAAGCGGCAGCGGTCCCGTGACCCGTGCCCGTAAAAAAGGGCTCGTCCCGGGTATCGTGTACAGCAAGAACACGGAACCGAAGCAGATCTATCTGAATGCCGGTGAATGGACCTCCCTGTACCGGCAGAACCCGCACTTGGTCTATCTGAACGAAGACGGCAAAACCCAGCCGGCTCTGGTCAAGGAAGTCCAGATCAACCACCTGAAAGGGTATTTCTACCACATCGACTTTCAGACGGTCAGTGCCGATGAAGCGTTGCACTCCACCCTGTCGCTGATCGCCTTTGGCGAATGCGCCGGCGGCGTGCTCGAACAGAACATCCACGAACTGGAAATCGTCGGCAAGGCGGATGCACTGGTCGATACGTTGCGTGTCGATGTCTCCGCGCTGAACGCCGGTCAGCACCTGACGGTCGCGGATCTCCAGCTGCCGGAAGGTCTCACCTGCGCACTCGCTCCGGAAACGGTGCTGTTCACGGTCGTTGCTCCGACCGATGACACCGCGGTCGCTGACAGCGAGATGACCGAACCGGAAGCCATCAAGCAAAAGAAGTCCGACGATTCTGAATAATCAGATTCCGTATTGGTAAAGGAAATACCGTTGTCATGCAGCAGGAAACAGCCATCGAACTGATCGTCGGTCTGGGGAATCCCGGATCGGAATATCAGGGGACCCGGCACAATGCGGGGTTTGCGGTGATCGATCGCCTGCTGAAAAGTTTTTCCGTTCCGTTCACCGAAACCCATCGCTGCGAAAGCCGCTGCTTTTCGGGCCGGTTCCGTGGCCGCAATCTGTTTCTGCAACAGCCGTTGACTTACATGAATCTCAGCGGCAGAGCGGTTGCCCCGCTGGCCCGCCGGGAAAAGATCGCACCGGCAGCGATCATGGTCATCTCCGATGATCTTGATCTGCCCCTCGGCGATCTCCGTATCCGGCGCGGGGGCGGTGCAGGCGGCCATCACGGGCTCGAATCGATCATTGCCGAACTGGGAAGTGCCGATTTTCTCCGGCTCCGGGTCGGGATCGGGCGGGGCGGAACCGGCAGCACGGCGGACTATGTGCTCTCCCCGTTTGAAGGAGAAGACAGCGACCGTTTCCAGGAAGCGGTCGGACGGGCAGCAGAAGCGGCACTTGCCGTGCTGACCGCCGGAGCCACCCGTGCCATGACAAACTTCAACCGGAAATTTGCCGGGACAACGGATAAAGAAAGTCCAAAAGAACAAACCACGACGCCAACGGCGTCTGACGAGAAAGAGGTCCTACTTTGAAAAAGTACGAAGCTGTATTTATTCTGGACATCCGCAAAGTGGATGATGAAGGCAAAGCTTTCAGCCAGGATTTCGGTGCGCTGGTCGAGTCTCTCGGCGGCAAAATGGAAGCCGCTGTTTCCCTCGGCCGCAAGCAGTTCACTTATGACATCAACAAACGCAAAGCCGGTATCTACTGGGATTTCATGTTTGAACTCGACAGCCTCAAGGTCATCGAGATCAAGAACAAGTACAAACTGAATGAAACCGTGCTCCGCAATCTGATCCTGATCAATGACCGTCCGGAAGGCGCGCCCACCACGGTGACGCTGAATCTGGATGGTGCCCAGGCCCAGCAGTAAGAAGCATTCATTCACATGTAATCAGGACGGAAAAGATCATGGCATCTCTCAATAAAGTTTTTCTGATGGGTAATCTCACCCGGGATCCCGATCTTCGCACCACGCCTTCCGGCGCGTCCGTCTGCGAATTCGGCCTGGCGGTGAACCGGCGGTTCACGGTCAACGGCAGCGAGCGCGACGAGACCTGTTTCGTTGACATCACGGTCTGGAGCAAAGCCGCCGAAAACTGCAAACGGTTTTTGGAAAAAGGCTCCCCGGTACTCATCGAGGGCCGGCTTCAGCTCGACCAGTGGGACGATCGCGAGGGCGGCGGCAAACGCTCCAAACTCCGCGTAGTCGCCGAACAGGTGCAGTTCCTCAATTCCCGGCGCGACGGCGAAGGTGCCCCCGCACCCCGGAATGAAGGCGGTTATCAACAGCGCGGCAATTATTCCCGCAGCAGTTACAACAACCAGCCCGGCGGATACGGCAATGGCGGTCGCCAGCAGCCCCCGCCGATGCCCGGCAATTTTGCGCCGGACAACGGCTCTGCCGAGGAAGACATTCCGTTCTGAACCGGATATTGATGAATTTGAATTTGCAACATAACTTAAACGAAAGGCAATCATAATGCAGCCGAAAAGAACTTCCCGCCGGCGCGGCCCGGCCAAACCGAAAATCTGCCGCTTCTGCGAAGCCAAGGTCAATTTCATTGACTTCAAAGATGCGGAAACCCTCAGCAAGTTCCAGACCGAAAAAGGCAAGATCATGCCCCGCCGGATCACCGGAACCTGCCCGGATCATCAGAAGATGCTCGCTATCGCGATCAAACGCGCCCGGATCATCGCTCTGGTCTACTAAGGAGGAATTTCATTATGGCATCCCATATCTCGCTTATTCTGCTTGAAGACGTGGAAAATCTCGGTCTCGCCGGGGAAGAAGTGCATGTCGCTCCCGGTTATGCCCGCAACTACCTGATCCCCCGCGGTCTCGCGGCCAAAGCCACTGCCGGTACGCTGCGTCAGCTCGCGGCCCGCAAGGAAAAAATCGAAGCCAAGCGCGCTGCCGATCTGGCCGCCGCCCAGGAACTCTCCGCCAAACTGGCCGAAGTTCAGATCACCATCGCTGCCCAGGCTGCGGCCGACGGTCAGCTTTTCGGTTCGGTTTCCGCCCGTATGATCGCGGACAAACTGACCGAAGCCGGTTACGCTGTGGCGTACAACCGCATCATGCTCGAATCGCCGATCAAACTGCTCGGTGAATACAACGTGCCGGTCAAACTGCACGCGCAGGTCGAAGTCGAAGTCAAGGTCATCATCGACCGGATCTGACGACTCCCATGAGACAGCCCGAACACACAACGGTGCCGGCAAAGACTGCTGCGCTGCCCGGTTCCGACCGGCCGAGACCGGCCAGTCCGGAACTGGAACGCGCGGTGATCTCCGCCATGCTGCGGGAGCCGGAACCTTGTGTGGATGTGGCCGTCAGCATTCTCGGTCGCGATGCGGAGGCATTTTATGTCCAGCAGCACCGGGATATTTTTTCGGCGATCCTCGATATCTCCGACAGCAGCGACCGCAAAGTGGACCTGGTTGCCGTGGCGCACCAGCTCCAGCAGCGCGGCAAAGGCGATGAAATCGACGCTGTGTACCTCGGCGATCTGTATGCCACAGTAGCCACAACGGCCAATATCGAAACCTGGTGCCGTTCGCTCCACGATCTGCACATGCTGCGCCGCATGATCTCGGTCTGCACCGAATCGCTGCTGCAATGTTACGATACCTCGGCCCGTCCGGCAGCCCTGATCGAAAAAATCGAGACCAGTGTTTACAACATCCGCAATACCGGGGCGAAATCGGATTATGTTCCGCTGAAAGAATGCCTCGGTCCCCAGTTTGACCACCTGCTCAAAGTGGCACGCGGCGAACTCGAAGTGGGCATCCCGACCGGCTATTCGCAGTTGGATGATTACACCGGCGGCCTCAAACCCGGCGAAATGTTTGTGCTGGCGGCGCGCCCCTCCATCGGTAAAACCGCGCTGGCACTGAATATCATCCGCAACATCGTTCTGCCGAGCCGCACGCCGCATCCGCGCCGGGTGGTGTTTTTCAGTTTGGAAATGACGACCGACCAGATCACCCGGCGTCTGCTCTGTACCGAAGCAAAAGTGCCGGCAGAGATCTTCCAGAGGCGGACTTTTATGCCGGCGGACCTGGCCCGGCTGAAGGCAGCAATGGAAACGCTGGCTCCGGCCAAGCTGTACATCGACCCCACGCCCGGCTTGAGTGTGGCGGAAATGCGGGCCAAAGCGCGCCGCATGTATCTGACCAAAGACGAAGATGGCAACCCCATGATCGATGTGATCGTCATCGACTATCTGCAGTTGATGCACGCCGATGTCGGCAACGACGGCCGCCAGAACGAAGTGGCCGCGATCTCCGGCGGGCTGAAATCCCTGGCCAAAGAATTGAATATTCCGGTGCTGGTACTGGCCCAGTTGAACCGGGATATCGACAAAAACGCCTCGCCGGATGCTTTGCCGAAATTGAGCCATCTCCGCGAATCCGGTGCCATCGAACAGGACGCCGACGTGGTCGCCTTTTTGCACCGCAAACGCGACGAAGCCAAAGATCTGCCGCCCGATCAGAGCGTGGAAGCCAAATTGATCGTGGAGAAAAACCGTAACGGCAAAACCGGTATCGTGCCGCTTTTCTTCTTCCCGGCGCGGACCGAATTCACGGCGGCCAGCCCCTACACCGCCGCCGATGAACCGCCGGCGCGGCAGTGACACCGCCGGTCGGGATTTTTTTGTGTAACTTGCACATTTTCCACTGTTTTCACAAAAAATTAACTTTTTTTACTTTTTTTCCTTTTTTCCACTTGCATTGTGCAAAAACCCCGGTTATAATAAGGCAAACCGGGTACGCGATACCTCGTTAACTACAACATGGAGAGGAAAGAAGATGAAACACAAGTTCTATGATGTGAAAATTAAAGAGGCCGTTGAAGCGGAAGTTCTCGAATGTGTCACCTACGGCAGCGACACCCGCACCCGTTACGCTTTCAAGGGCAAGACCGGCGATGGCCGTCCGCTGACCGCTTTTGTCAGCAAGGCAGTCTGGGACAAGGCTCCTGCTTCTCTGAAAAAATAACCTCCGGGTTGAACAACGGCCGACCGTTGGGTCGGCTTTTGCTTTTTAAATACTGCCGGTACCGGATAATGAGAGCCGCCTGATAAATATTTCAACTGTTGATTGGTAATCAAGCAGAACCGGATGTATAGTATTCGGTTAACAAACTTTTTTTTACCAAGGTATGTGAAAATTCGGAGGGCCTCACGATTATGGAAGACTCCTGGAGCAAATTGCTGAATCCGCTTACGCCGATCCGGGTCATCTGTGACAACTGGTTTTTTCTGAAGCAGTTCACCGTCCGCAACATCCAGAACCGGTTCAAAGGATGCTTTCTCGGCGGTTTGTGGCTGCTTGCCTATCCCCTGATGATGCTGGCGATCTACACATTCGTTTTTTGTGTGGTTTTCCGCTCCAAATGGGGGGATGTCCCCGGCTATACCGATTCCAAACTGCTTTTTGCCATGATGCTTTTCTGCGGCATGGCGGTTTTTAACATCTTTTCCGACAGCCTCGGCTCCGGGGTTTCTGCCATTGCCAGCCGCCCCAACTTTGTCAAAAAAATCAACACCCCGCTGGAATTGCTGCCCGTGTCGATGGTCTTTTCGGCGGTACTGCTGACACTTCTCTGGTTTGCGGTGCTGCTGATCGTGATCCTGATCTCCCGTCACAGCATCCCGCTTACCGCTCTGCTGCTGCCGCTTATGCTGATACCGGTGATCCTGGTATCGCTCGGCGGCGCGTGGCTGGTGGCATCGCTGGGGGTCTATATCCGCGACTTTGCCCAGGCGGTGCCGATCTTCACCCAGGTGTTGTTCTTTCTCACGCCGATCTTTTATTCGTCGGATATGATCCCGCCGGATTTCCGCTTTATTCCGCTGCTCAATCCGCTCACCGGCATGGTGGAAAACATGCGGGCGATCCTGATCCAGGGGCAGAGTCCTGACTGGACCGGCTGGGGCCTCCAGGTTGTCGGGACACTGGTTTTTTCCCAACTCTGTTATGTCTGGTTTATGAAAACGAAAAAGGGGTTTGCTGATGTCATGTAATCCGTCTGAAGTGGCAGTGGAGGTATCCCATATCACCAAAACCTACGAGGTTTACACCAAACCTTCCAACCGGCTCCGCCAGACTCTCTTTCTGGGGCGCAAAAATTTCTACAAGGAATTCCATGCGCTGAAAGATGTTTCTTTCACCGTCCGCAAGGGGCAGTGTTTCGGGATCATGGGCATGAACGGTGCCGGCAAATCGACACTGCTCCAGATCTTTGCCGGGACACTGACACCAACCTCCGGCACCATCACGACCAACGGCCGGGTGGCCGCGTTGCTGGAACTGGGCAGCGGATTCGACGGGGAATTCACCGGGCATGAAAATATTTTCATGAACGCCTCGCTGCTCGGCCTCTCCCGCGATGAAATCAAACGGAAATACAACGACATTGTCGCCTTTGCCGATATCGGCGATGCCATCTGGCAGCCGGTCAAAACCTATTCCTCCGGTATGCTGATGCGGCTGGCGTTTTCAGTCATTGCCAATATTGATGCCGATATTCTGATCATCGATGAAGCGTTGGCGGTGGGCGATATTGTCTTTGTTCAGAAATGTATGCGTTTCCTGCACAACTTTATGAAGGAGCATACGGTGGTCCTGGTTACGCACGACACCAGTGCCATCATGAATCTCTGCGACGAAGCCCTGTGGCTCGACAGCGGCGAAATCAAAGGCATCGGCGATCCGAAACAGATGGTCGAGGCGTACCTGGCCCACTGTTATTCCAAACAGCAGGAAACCGACAAGATCTGCGAATTGCAGGACGAAGATATCCCACCCGAAATCATGGAATCCCAGCCCGCCGCGGAAGAACCGGAGCCGCAGCGCAAATACCGCGATGTCCGGCAGGAAATCATCAACAGCAGCAACCACATCCACACCTACGATTTCTTTGAATTCGATCCGGATGCGCCGTCTTTCGGGGCCGGCGGGGCCTTGATCGAAGAAGTGGAATTCCGCGACGAAAACGGCAATCCGCTGGTCAGCACGGTCGGCGGGGAATTTGTGCGGCTGGTCATCCGGTGCCGTGCCAGACAGGATATCTTCAGCCCCATCGTCGGATTCGCGTTCCGCAACTACCTCGGCGAAAACCTGTTCGGTGACAACACCTTCCTGTCCTATGTGAACGATCCGGTCTTCCTGCCGGCGGGCAAGGTGCTGGAAGCCGCATTCGCCTTTGAAATGCCGCGGCTCCGGTGCGGGGATTACACCTTGCATGTGGCCGTTGCCGAAGGCACCCAGAGAGAACATGTACAGCATCAATGGTTCCACGACGCCATGAGGATCACCTCCAATTATGCCGGTGAGCAGGGGGTGATGGTCGGTATCCCGTTGAGCGAAATCAGTTTGAAAGTAGAACCCACAGAATCATCCGATACAGATAATGCCGAACAAGCCTGAACAATCAACATCGCCCGGAGGGGATGTTTTTCTGACCGGAATGCCGACGGACAGTCCGCTTACACCCAGTCCGGAACGCTATGTCCCCGGGACCAGCCGTGTTACCGGGCTGGAAAGTGAACACCGCTACACCGCGGCGGCTTCTCTGTGCCGCAACAAAGTGGTACTCGATGTCGCATCCGGCGAAGGCTACGGCTCCCGGATCTTGAGTCAGACGGCCCGTCATGTGACCGGCGTGGACCTGAATGAAGAAGCCGTTGCCCATGCCACCCGACAATACGGCAGCCGCCGGCTCGATTTTGTCTGTGCCGATGCGCTGTCGCTGCCGTTTGAAGACGGTTCGTTTGATGTGGTGGTGTCGTTTGAAAGCATTGAACATCTGCCTTCCCCGGAAACATTCGTGCAGGAATTGCACCGGGTCCTCAAGCCGCGGGGGCTGCTGATCCTTTCTTCGCCCAACAAAACGCCGTTTGATTTTTATCAATCGACCCGCAAAGAAAGCAATCATTACCATATCAACGAACTGGAAGAAGAAGAGTGTGTCGAACTGCTGCGCCGATCTTTCGCCCATATCAGCATCCACCGGCAGAATTCTTTTTTCAACTCGATCATACTCGGCGATGAACGCCGTGTCTATTTGGTACGAAACGACCAAAACGATCTTCTGTGCCAGCAGGATCTGGTCAACACCCAGTATGTTTTTCTGTTGGCAACCAACGGTAAACTGCCGACGCTCCCGACCTCGTTCTACCTCGATGCCCGTTACCGCGAAAACAGCGGCTACTGGGAAGACGATGAAGCGGTGCTGAATCAATACGGTCTCCGTGGCGAATACGCCCGGCTCTGCCAACAGAATGAGTCCGCCGGGCAGGAACTGGCCGAATGCCGCCGTACCGCAGAGATCGCGCTGGAAAAAGCAACGGCGGAACATCGTCTGCAAATCAAAAAATCCGAAGCGGAACGGGAGCAGTTGCAGCAGAAATATCAGGCATTGCTCCGTCAGAAAACGGCCGCTGAAACTCACCTGGCCGCCCTGCAGCCGGTCATGGAGCAGTTGAACCGGGATCTGCAGGAATCCGCCCGCCGATCCGAACGCTGGCTGGCGGAAAAAACCGCATTTGAAACCCGGTTGCAGCAGGCCCGGTCGGAACAGAACCGTCTGGCCGAAGAAAACCGGCAGTTGCACCAGGCCTGTCAGCAGCTCAATACCAAATTGGCAAAACTCGAGACCCGGTGCGAATATGCGGACATGCAGAGCAACACGTTCCGTACCGAACTCGAAAATACCCGAAATGAATTATTCCGGAAAATTACCCATATAACCAAGATCGAAAGTGAGTTGGAAATGGCAAAGAGACAATCGGCCGACTTGAGTTCGCGCCTGCGCAGTGCCAACGACGAAAAAACACGTCTCGCTGCGGAATGCGCCGTACTGAAGCAGACGGTGGACACCCTGCAGAACCAGCTTGCCGCCCAAAAAGCGGAGTTGGACCGCAAAGAAAACGACCGGCAGAACGAACTGCAGCAAATTGAGCAGCGGGATGTCCGGATCGCCGCCATGCAACAGCTGCTTCAGGAGCAGAGTGCCGTGCTGGCGACCCGCACTGTTGAAATCTCCAATCTGCATCAGGAGTGTGACAAACTGAATCACACCATTGCCGACCGGGACCGGGAGTTGAATGTCCGTCAGGCATCGCTCGACCGGCTCTCCCAGCGCATCCAGGATCAGGATCAGATGCTGGGCCGGGTGGTGACAGATGCCGATGTCATCAAAAACGAAAATGCCCAACTGCGCCAGTCGCTGGCCAATCTTTCCGGCGACATCGCCTCGTTGCACTGGTCTTTTGAAAATTACCGCAACCGCCCAAGTGCCAAACTGTTCGATCTGCCGGCGACCAGTGCCAGAGCGGTGTCCGGATCTTTGAGCCGCACCACCTATTCGCTGGTACACCACATGGCCAAACATCTGCCGGTGTCGCAGGTCAAACGCCGCAATCTTGCCGAAACCTGCAACCGGAAACTCGGCTGGGCGTTCCGGAATATTGACGCCTACAAAGAATGGCAGCGCATCGATGAACTCAAGAAAACGCTGACCCGGAACAACGAAGATACCGGATTGATCGTGCCGGATGATGTGCCGCTGACGACCGTGATCATACCGGTTTACAACAATCTCAAACTCACCCGCACCTGTTTGACCTCGATTTACAGCATCGATACCAAAGTTCCCTTCGAGGTCCTGATCGTTGACGATTGTTCGACCCAGAACATCGCCTCTCTGCAAAAGGAATTCCCCGGCCTGCGGATCGTCCGCAACGAAAAGAATCTGGGCTTCCTCCGCACC
>JAFQLP010000154.1 GCA_017414565.1 Lentisphaeria bacterium
GGGAAGACACCTTTTTGAAAAAAGGTTATCTTCCCCGCACCCCATCTTCCCAAAACTTTCAACGGAATTGCTTGTATCGTCACCGATAAAAGCAATTCCAACTTTTTTTATCAAATCTCAACATATTCAACTCAAACAATAAAAAAGGCTGTTGCTCACCTTTTTTGAGGTTTGGCAACAGCCGCTTTTTTCGTGCGTGATATTATTTCCGGCGGCAGAGATAGAGTTGAAATGCTTCATCAGCCACAACCGGCTCGCCATCTGTCAGGTAAAGCCGGGTGAAATGGAACGGGCCACCGGTGAATTCGTTTCCGGCATCGCCGGATGGAAAATAATCACCGTTGGACAACAGCACAAATTCGTCCGGCAGGGCGGCTTTTTCAAGTGCCATCATCAGAAATTCCGGCGCAAAACACACGGATGCGATATCGTTTTTGGCCCGATGATAAAAGGGGGTCGGCCGACCGCCGATCACGGCATAAAATCCATGCTGCGGCGCGTATGCCGCCACCGCCACGGTGCGGTCACTGTAGGGATACAGCAGCACCGGCAGATCCGCCGGGATCTGTCTGCGGATAAAGGTCCCCGCATCCCGCACCCCGGAATACGGCTGCCGGATATCCACCACACAGCATCCGATCCCATACGGCACGGTCAGCAGACAAACCGCCGCCATGGCCCTGGTCAGCATCCCCGCAGCGCGGGTCCCCGCCGTTTTTTCCGACCGGGCGATCCAAATGCCGGTGATCAGCATCAGCGTCACCAGTGCCGCCCGTTGCGGAATGTACTCGTAGAGAAAAAAAGCAAACCCGAACTGCCAGAGCCATCCCCCCGTCACCAGCCATGCCGCTTTCCGGGATACCATCCACAGCAGGATCAATGCCGTCAGCGGAATCAGCCAGCCGAGCCAGACGATCCCCGTTGCGGCCCATCCGGCATGCGATGCCCCGCAGCTGCCGTCAGCAAATGAAACGGCGACTTTTTCCAGCCGTGCCAGCCACGCTGCCGCATCCGGCAATGGCGTCACACTGGCTCCGGAAGCACACCGGAACGCCGGATACACCTGCCAAAATCCAACCAGCGCACCCAGCATCATCAGCCCCAATGCCCCGGCGGTATGCCAACGGAGCCGGACTTCGCCGGACGGTGTGCGGAACCCCTCCACCACCATGACAACAAAGATCATCCCGGCCATTCCCTCCATATAGGCGTGGGTCTGGGTCAACAGTGCCGTCAGCACCGCCACCGGCCACGGATGCTCCCGCCGCATCGGCCACACGGCCGCCAACGCGAACAGAATCGGCGGGATCAGCGCGTAACAGCGGGACACCACAGGGAACCAGTACAGCATACCGGCCGATACCAGGATCACCGCTTTTTCCCAGAGCCGGAACGGGGCGAACCGGATCAGAAGCCACGCCGCCAGCACACACAATCCCCATGACAATACCTGCATCGTCACGACCGGCCATCCGGCGGATGTCCCCACTTTCAGCAACAGCGACCACAGGGCGAAATGCCCCTCGTAACGCATTTCATGCCAGATCCCGGCCACCGGCAGACTGCGGGCGATCAGCCACGCCTGCACTTCATCGCGCCATGGTTCGTGAAATATCAGCAGGATCAGCCCTGTCAGGGCATATCCTGCCAGCAGGACCGCTCCGTTCCGTTTCATGACCGCACCGTCAGCGACAATTCGCCATCGGCCAACTGCGCCGTGATCGCTTCGCCTGCCGGATGTCCCTGGGCCGATGTCACCGGCATCCCGTCGGCATCGCGGACCAGAATGGCATACCCCCGTTTGAGCTGTCCGGCCGGATCGACCCCCGCCAGCCGCAGCGACAACGCCTCCAACCGGTGTTCCGCCGCCGTCATGGCACTTTGGAATCCCGCCCCCATCCGGAGCTGCCATTCATCCAGCTGACGGCTCCGCACCTCCAGCAGATGCGCCGGTTCGCGGAACAATGTCGATGCCGCCAACTGATCCAGCCGCCGCTGTTCCTGCAGCAGCCGGTACTCCATCACATGCCGCATGATTTTCCGGTACTGCGCCAGTTCCGATGCGACTTCATCGCGCTGCCCGACGACCAGTTCTGCCGCGGCCGACGGCGTCGGGGCCCGGAGATCCGCTGCAAAATCGCAGATCGTAAAATCGATCTCATGGCCGATGGCACTGATGACCGGGATCCGGCTGTCCGCCACCGCCCGGGCCACACATTCTTCGTTAAAGGCCCACAAATCCTCCATACTGCCGCCGCCGCGGGTCACTACGATCACATCGGCATCGCCGGTGCGGTTGAAAAACTGGATGCCGCGCACCACCGATTCCGCCGCCCCGGCCCCCTGCACCTGAACCGGGTACAGGCGGATGTGGAGATCCGGGAACCGCCGATCTGTGATCTGCAGAAAATCCCGGATCGCCGCTCCGGTCGGACTGGTGATGATCCCGATACAGCGCGGCAGCCGCGGCAGCGGCAATTTGCGTTCCGGCGCGAACAATCCCTCCGCATCCAACCGCCGCTTCAATTCATCAAAACGCCGCTGCAGATCACCGGCCCCGGCCAGCCGGATGGATTTGATCGAAAACTGGTATTCGCCGCGAACATCGTAAACCGTCAATTTGCCGTAGGCCTCGATCATCATGCCATTCTGCAAATTCAGACTGCGTACCGCCGATGTGCCGCCGAAATAGGCCGCCCGGATCTGGCAATGTTCGTCTTTGAGCGACAGATAGGCGTGACCGGAGCGGTGCGGCAGCAGATTGCTCACTTCGCCTTTGATCCAGAATGGATGCAGACTGCCTTCGATCAAATCCCGGACCGCCCGGTTGACTTCACTGACACTCCATACCGGTTCCGCCATCATCAAATTCCTGCCTCAAAACCGAACACCTGGGCCAACCGGCATGCCAGCATGAAAACGAATTGCATCACATGGGAAAAAAAGGCGAATACCAGCACGATTCCCACCAGATACGCCCCTTTGGCGAATTCCGTGTTGGCCAGCCGGAACCGGGGAAACAGCCACGCCCCGATGACCGCCCCGTCCAATCCCGGCAACGGCAGCAGATTCAGCAGACACAACGCCAGATTCATTGCCCCGGCATAAATCAGGATAATCCCCGGCAGCGGGGCTTTGACCAGCGAACCGAGCCAGACGAAAATCAGGAACAATCCCAGATTGGTCAGCGGTCCCGCCGCCGCCGTCAACGGCTGACTCCAGCGTTTCCGCATCCGGGCCGGATCGACCGGGACCTGCCCCCAGGCAATACCGAAAAACGCAAACATGATCAGCGACAACCATCCCATCTGCTTCAACGGATTCAGTGTCAGATGCCCCGCCCGGGCGGCGGTATCATCCCCCTGGGTCAATGCCACCCAGGCGTGCACCAATTCATGGGCGCAGATCGAAAAAATCAGAATAACGGCCAGCGGGGCGTACACCTCCGGGGCCTGAAACAATCTCATAAGGAACATATTTTTGTATCACTCCAGTTCAACCGGCCAATACTGAAATGCCGGGGTTTCGTACGGATGGCTCTGCCGCAATGCCGCCAGAACCGCTGTCAACACCTGCCGGTCGCAAATCATTTCGCATTTGCACTCGATCACGCGCGTCAATTCCCCCGGTTTGCCGAGAAACGGATCGCTGCCCGGCAACGGGCGGAAATAACCGGTCCCCCGGGTCACCCAGCAGCAGTTGTCATAACCGCCCAACCGGCCGCCGCCGGCCTGACAGACGGCCTGCCGCACCGGTTCCAGATGGGTTTCCGGCACATAAAATTCCAATTTGACGAATTCTGACGCCATTTTCAGTTCAGCAGTGCCGCCCGGAGCGTATCCGCATCGCGGAACAAATGGGTCTGCCATCCGAATGCCGCCGCCCCTTCCAGACACACCTCCCGGTCGTCCACATACAACACCGGCGTACCGAAATCCGCCTCAAATGCCGCATACATGGCCGATGACGGTTTGCAGGCCCCGACCACAAAACTGTAGATACCGTCCGGAACCCATTCGGTGATCGGATAATTCTCCCGGAAATGCTTCAGATGCAAGGTCGAAATATCGGACAGAAACACCGGCTGGATACCCGCCGCCACCAAATCACGGACCAATGCCGCCATCCCCGGCATCGGGTCGCCGAGGATCTCGCAGATCACTGCCCGGAGCGTGGCATCGTCCGCTTTGACTGCCAGGATCCGCCGGATCTCCGCCAGAAACGCCGCTTCGTCCATCCGCCCGGTCTCAAGCAGCTGAAACGCCAGCAACAGATCCGCCGGGACTTCGTTGATCGAACGGTATCCGAACCGCCCGAAACAACGCTCCGGACGGAGTTGCAGACACACATTGCCAATATCCAGAGCCAAATATTTCTTTGTCATTTTTTCCTCCCTTTTCCGCCGTAAAATATAGTCCCGTTCCGCCAAAGGTCAAATCACATTCCGCTGACCCGGTAACTGACTGCTTCCAGCAGATGTTCTTCGCGGATCGTTTCAGAAGCCGCCAGATCGGCGATCGTCCGTGCCACTTTCAAAATGCGGTCGTACGCCCGCGGACTGAGTTGAAAACGGGTAATGGCCTGCCGCAACAGTTTTTCGCCCTGCCAGTCGATACCGCAGCAGCGGTTCATGTCGCGGGGCGACATCCGGGCATTGCAGAAACACGGACTGCCCCGGAAACGCTCCTGCTGGATCTCCCGGGCGGCACAGACCCGCTGCCGCACCACTTCGCTGGATTCGCTTTCGGGGGCGCGCACCAGTTCATCCGGCGTCAACTGCCGCATTTCCACCACCAGGTCGATCCGGTCGAGGATCGGGCCGGAAATACGTTTGCGGTACCGCTGTTTTTCCACCGCCGAACAACGGCAGCCCAATTCCACATCACCCCGGCCGCAGGGACACGGATTCATCGCGGCACAAAGCATGAACCGGGCCGGAAACAGATGACTGCCCGAAGCCCGGGAAACCGTGATATTGCCATTTTCCAACGGCTGCCGCAACACCTCCAGCACATTCCGCTTGAATTCGGGGAATTCGTCCATAAAAAGCACGCCGTTGTGCGCCAGACTGATTTCGCCCGGCCGCGGATCACGCCCGCCGCCGATCAATCCCACATCGCTGACGGTGTGATGCGGATTGCGGAACGGCCGCCGCCGCACCAGCGGTTCATCGGCCGACAACAACCCGGCCACACTGTGGATGCGGCTGGTCTCCAGTGCCTCCGCCATGGTCAGCGGCGGCAGGATGCCCGGCAACCGCATGGCCAGCATGGATTTGCCGCATCCCGGCGGCCCGATCAGCAGCGAATGATGCCCGCCGGCCGCCACGATCTCCAACATCCGTTTGCCCCGGGTCTGACCTTTGACCTCGGCAAAATCCGGCCCCGCCGACGGGACGGCGAAATAATCCGTCAGATTGACATCACACGGAGTCCCGCCTCCTTTCAGGATCTCGACCGCGTGAACGATGCTGTCCACCGGATACACGATCTTCCGGGAAACCGCCAGAGCCGCTTCGCCCGCATTGGCCCGGGGGACCAGCACCCGCTCGATACCGGGATCATTGCCGATCCGGGCCACACAGGGCAGCACGCCCCGGATCGGCCGCACCGTACCATCGAGTGCCAATTCGCCGAAAACGGCACACGCGGCCAGACTTTCACGCTCGATCGTACCGGCGGCCGCCAACATCCCGAGCGCGATCCCCAGATCGAATGCGGCTCCTTCTTTGCGGAGATCGGCCGGAGCCAGATTGACCACCGTAAAACCGCGGGGATGAAGCAGTCCGGAACTGTCAAGCGCGGAACGGACCCGGTCGCGGCTCTCCCGCACCGCCGCATCCGGCAACCCGACGATAGCCACACTGGTCTCGCCGCCGGCGACTGCGCCTTTGCCTGTCACATTGACTTCGATTTCAACCGGTTCCGCATCAATACCGGATACTGCCGCAGAGCGGGTTCGCGCCAACATCTTTATTTCCTCCTGACACACGGCCGACCGTCGGCATGGATCACATAATCAAAATCCGCCGGATTCATACCGGTCAAACGCAGGATCTCCTGCAATTCGCTTTTTTCAGCGGGCCCGGCCGCACCGGATACCGGTTCCAGATACAGCGTGCCGTCATCGGCGCAGGCGGCCGCCCGGATCGCCGGAATACCCAGCAAGAAAAGCCGGAAATCCTCCACCAGATACGCCTCCGCCTGTTGCGGCTCCATGACTTTTTTTTCCAACGACGCCAGATCTTCCGGCTGAACCAGCGGATCGCGGGCGGCATCAAGCGGGTAGATCACTCCCTCTTTTTTCTGCACAAATTTGGGATAACCACCCAGAAACTGCCGTCGGCGTTTTTTCCATTCCCGCCGGGCAAAATCCGCCGCATGATGCCACAGCCGGGCGTAAAACGCCTCCGGCTCCGCCGTCACGCCGCAATCCCGGATCAAACCGCAGAATTCCGCTTTGGAAAGCACCGACCGGAATTCCGCCAGGATCCGGGCCATACCGACCGGCCGGAACCGGTCCCAGAACATCCGCCGCCGCACCGCCATAGCATCCACCAGCGCAAATTCGCCGCTTTCCGGACGGTAAAGGATGTTGCCGTTGTGAAAATCCGCATGGTACACCGGCACCTGCTGTAACCGCCGGTAAAAGGCACACCATTGCCGCAGGAATGCCGCGCGGCGTTCCGGATCGCGGCGGCACACCCGGTGAAAATAATCCCCGGCCGGGATGCCGCCGGCCCATTCCCGGGTTATCAGCATGGAAAAAAACGCGGACTGCCCGAAGCCGACCGGTTCTGTCACCGGTATCCCCAGCCGCTGCAGCCGCCACAACCGCCAGAATTCGCGCCGGGCCCGGGGGAACAGGATCTCCCGCCAGATGGAAAAACTGCCGGTACAGCGCGGCATTTCGGTTTTCAGGTAATACCCGTCGCGCCGGAACACGCCCCGCACCCGGTTGATCTTCACGGTTTCCGTATTGCCGGTGTGATTATCCGGCCGCGGCCCGAGTCTGTTCCAATCTGCCACCTCCAGAAAATACCACACCCAGCCGCCAGAACGCACCCGGTACATACCTGCTCCTATTCCTGCAGCGACCCGATCCAGAAACGGGTACCGCAAAATTGACGGATCGTAAAATCCGCCTTTTCAACCGACAGAAAATACCCGGCCGCGCCCGGTATGTCCGGAATCTCCCAAATGATCTTCGCCCCGGCCGCCGCCCGCCGGAATCCGGGCATTTCCATCAGCCCGGTGAAATATTCTGCCGAATCGGCGTAGGGCGGATCGGCAAAAATCAGATCCGACACCTGCCGTCCCCACGCGGAGACCTCCCGCACATCGCTGCGGACGATCCGGATCGCCGCCGCGCCGGTGCGCTGTACCGCTGCCGCATTGCGGTCCAGCCACGGCCAGTGATCGGCGGCGCGCTCCACCAGCTGTACCGAGGCGGCACCCCGGCTGGCACTCTCCAATCCCAATGCGCCGCTGCCGGCAAAAAGATCGGTTACATGCAGTCCGGTCAACGGGCCCAGGCTGTCAAAAAGAGCCTTGCGGACCCGGATCAATGTCGGCCGGACCGAAACACCCGGAGGTGCCGCAAGTTCAAGATTGCGGGCTGTCCCCGCGATGATCCTCACACCCATTTTGCCCTGTCTCCGGCGGCGCCCCAGTGCCGCATTTCTATCGTTAACCGTTCCAACCGGATACGCGTTGCGGACCCGGATCAAATCCTTTCTAATGTAGCACAATTTTGCTGTTTTGAAAAGCGGCTTGCTTGAAAAACCGGCGATTTCATACTATATTCGGAGCCGAACCAACCATCCCGAACCCAGGGGGAATATTGTGAACGATCTGCTTTACTGCTGCCGGATGCGCGATGACTCCGGCGATTTCGGCGGTGCCGCCGAATTGTTGAACGCACTGGAAATGGAATTCAGTTCGTGGGAAAACCGCGAAGAAAAGACCTTGTACCATACGGTTTACGCTACCGACGAAGCAACCGGCAAAGAAAATTTCGAGCGTCTGAAACAGGCGGTCCCGGAATGGCGGACTTTCGGCATCGAATTGAGTGATCCGGTCTATTTTGAACTCCGCCGGGAGGAATGGGAAGATCTCTGGAAACAGTATTTCCCGGTGCTGAACCTCTCGCCCCGGCTGGTGATCAAACCGGCCTGGCGCGACTATCAGGCAAAACCGGAAGAAAAAGTCATCGAGATCGATCCCGGTATGAGTTTCGGCACCGGCCAGCATGCCACCACCGCGTTCTGCCTGGCCATGATCGACCGCTGGGCCGATCAGCCGGAGATCAACTCCCTGCTCGATGCGGGTTGCGGTTCGGGCATTCTTGCCATTGCGGCGGTCCTGCTGGGCTACAGCCATGTCGAGGCATTCGATTACGATCCGGAGGCCGTCCGGATGGCCAACGAAAACATTGCCATGAATCACATCGCGCCCGATGTCCTGACTGCTGTCACCGCCGATGCGGCCCTGTTTCAGGGGCGGCCCGAAGGCTACGATCTGGTGGCGGCCAACATCCTCGCACCGGTGCTGAAACTCTGCCGCGACAACATTGCCTCCTGGGTCCGGCCCGGCGGTCTGCTGGCATTGGCCGGCATGCTGACCGAACAGTATGAGGCAACGGTATCCGCCTTTACGGCCCTCGGCTTCACCGAAGTGGAACGCCGCACCGAAAAAGAATGGACCGGCGGCCTGCTCCGGAAAAACCTCTGATCGCCCATTCCGGTAAAAAAAGAACGGGCTGTTGCCAAATGGCTTTACGGAGAAGACACCTTTTTGAATCAAGGGTATCTTCCCCGCACCCCATCTTCCCAAAACTTTCAGCGGAATTGCTTGTGTCGTCACCGATAAAAGCAATTCCAACTTTTTTTATCAAATCTCAAAATATTCAACTCAAACAATAAAAAAGGCTGTTGCTCACCGTTTTTGAGGTTTGGCAACAGCCGTTTTTTTGATCTGCCGAAGACCGGTTATTTGGCAAAGATCCCCTTCAGCGAATCGCCGATATTCTTACCGGCATCGTTCAACGAATCACCGAGATTTTTGCCCGCATCGTTCAGCGAATTGCCGATGGATTTACCGGCGTCGTTCAGCGAATCACCGAGATTCTTGCCCGCATCGTTCAGCGAATTGCCGAGATTCTTGCCCGCATCATTCAGGGAATTGCCGATGGCTTTACCGGCGTCGTTCAGCGAATTGCCGATGGCATTGACCGTTTCCTTGGAGAAAACCTGTCCCACGCTCAACAGCAGCTCCGTCATGAACCGGTTGATCGTTTCACCGACCGATTCGCCGCCCAGATCGTTCAGCACGATGGGAGCCAACGGCATCTTGATACCGCCGACCGTGGCCAATTCGATACCCTCAACCCGGAGTTTCCGGATCACCACTTTTTTGGCGGGCTTGCCGCTGTCCCCGGCATCCGTTTCGCTGTCGGCCTTTTCAGGCTCTCCGGCCGCCTTGTCCGTACCGATCCGGGATTCAATATGCTGCTGCAGTTGAGCCACATTGCTGCCTTTACCGAGGCTCGGCTCATAGTCCACCATCAAGCCCTGGATGATGACTTCCTCCACCACCAGTTCCGGTCCCAGCAGGCTTCCCATATCGATATCGCAGACCAGCAGGCCCATTTCAAAAATATTCTCATGCGAAAACCCCTCCGGATTGCCCACCGTGAATCCCCGCATGGACAGCGCGCCGCGCAACGGCGAGATCCGCAGCGATTCCATCCGGATCGGCGTGCCGGTAAAATACGGGCCGGCCTTGCACACCGCCGTTTTCAGCGTAACATCCAACAGCAACAACAAAAAAATCACCAGTGCAACCAGCGTTACGGCGAGCGCGATCAAAATCCGGCGGATGATTTTTTTCCGCCGGGACGGCGGGGCTGCCTTTTCCGATCCGTTCTGTTCCGCGGCCTGCGGATCAGCATTCACAACTGTTTCTTCCTGCATCTTATTCTCCTCGTGGTTAAAAAAAAATGGCAAAGCACTGCCTTGCCATTTTTCCGGTTGGTCAATCTTTACACGGCGGCAACATCGGAAACCGTCACTTCCCGCAACGGTTCCGCCCGGTGTTCCTGCAGCCGGTCCATCAACCGGTCCAGCCGGGTCCGGATGGAGACTACCGTTTCGTTCAACTCCTTCAAAAGATCGAATCCGGTGGCACTGGCGGAATACTGCCCGCCCTTGACTGTCACCGAAATATCAACTTTGAAACGCCGGGACTTTTCCAGCCCCAGCACGACATTGGCAGAAATCAGTTTGAGCGTGGTCCCTGCGGTAATGGACTGTACCTTGTTCTCCACCAGCTGCCGGAGACCGGCATCCAACGGCAGATTGCGTCCGCTGATCGTCACATTCATACGCTCCTCCTTTTCTGTCACTCACCATACCGTCCTCATGACGGATGCGGTGTTACATGGCAAAAGCCGGACCGAGATAGATCTCCTGCGCCTGTTTGTCGTTGATCAAAAAGTCCCGGTCGCCCTCAACGAGGATCTTGCCCTGACACATCAGGTAGGCCCGGTCCACGACCGACAGCGTCTCGCGGACATTGTGGTCGGTGATCAGGATGCCCAGCCCGCGTTCCCTGAGCTGCAGAATGATCTTCTGCACTTCATAAACCGCAATCGGGTCAACCCCGCTGAAAGGTTCGTCCAGCATAATGAATTTCGGATTCGTCACCAGAGCCCGGGTGATCTCGAGCCGCCGCCGTTCACCGCCGGAAAGCGTGATCGCTTTCTGTTTGGCAAGCCGGGTCAACTCCAGTTCATCCAGAAGTTTTTTCAGCCGTTCCTTGCGTTCCGCGCGGCTGATCGCCAAGGTTTCGAGAATGGCGAGAATGTTCTCCTCCACGGTCAGTTTACGGAAAATCGACGGTTCCTGCGCCAGATACCCCATTCCCATGCGGGAACGCTTGTACATCGGCATATTGGTGATATCGACACCGCGGAAGACAACCTGTCCGCGATCCGGCCGGACCAGGCCCATCATCATATAAAAACTGGTGGTTTTACCGGCACCGTTCGGGCCGAGCAATCCGACAACTTCTCCGCTGTCAACATTGATCGACACCTGGTCGACGACCGTCCGGCCTTTGTATGTTTTGACCAGCTTTTCGCCGTAGATCAAATGTTCGTTGCTTGCTTCAGGCATATCCTAAAATCTCTTCTCTCCGTCCATAATGTAAGCCGCCGCGAAACAAATGCAAATGCTGTCACGCCGTTTTTTTCATTTTTAATGAAAATTTCCCGGATCAAATTCGATCCGACTGCGTCGCAGGTACACTTTTTCCGTTGCCAGATCGACCACGATCTGCTCGGCCACACCGCTGCGGCTGGCATCGCTGTCGTAGAACCGGGGCAACTTGCCCGGTGTACCGCTGATCGTCAACTCCTGCTTATCGACCTCATACACCGCCTTGTCGCCGACCACCCGCTGTTGACCGGATTCCACCTGACGGGAAAAATCCACATTGCCGGAAGCGACCACCCGTTCCAGTTCCCGGTTGTCACCGATGGCCACGGCTTTCGGCGCACGCGACACATCCACTTTGGCGAAGGGATCGGCATCCAGCAATTCCGTTTCCGTCGGCGGGACCGGCTCTTTCGCCTCGCGGCCGAACAGCTCCAGTCTGCGGCAATCCAACGCCGTGACCGCCTCCCGCACCCGGACATTGCCGTCAAACACGGCCCGGTTGTCGGGCAGCACCATGGTGGCAGCATCCGACTGCACCACAGCACCACGCAGCCCCCCACCCTGCCAGAGATTGCCTTTGGCGGTCTTTTTCGCCAGATCGGCCGGGTCCGGCAGATGTTCCAGCCGGACATTGCCTTCGCAATCGATCCGGGTCAGCGCGATATTGCCGCTCTTGAATGCCGTCGGAGCCGATTCCGGATCTTTGGCCTCGGCGAAATGCAATGTCACACTGTCGCCCCTCAAATCCAGCCGCGGCTCCCGGGCATGGACATCGCCGCGGCAGATGATCCGGTCCAGGATCTTGCCGCCGCCGCTGCCGAATCCGGCCCCTTTGACGGGTTTGCCGGCCGATGCTTTGGCGGGATCGGGTTTGAGCAGGATCTCCATCCGCCGGCAATCCACATTGAGCCGGGCATCGCGCACCTGCACATTGCCCTCAAAAACCAGCAGATTTCCGCCGTAATCGAAATTACTGGCATCCGAAGTGATGACCGTGCGGGACGGTCTGGCGGAATCATCGGAACACAACACAACCTGCGATGTGGGATGGGCCAACAGTTTTTCTTGTTCCAGATGCAGCACCAACTGTCCCGCCGAAAGACTGTCCGCCCCCCGGTTGATCGTGGGTTTCCCGCCCTGCAATGTCAGTACCCGGGTGCGCCAATCCAAAGTGGCCCGGTCGGCGGTGGCCGTTTCCGCGATGCGGCTGCCGTCTTTGCGGCTCATCCGCACGCCCTCGCTGCAAATGACCTGTTCCAATTCTCCGCCGCCGGAAAATTGCGGCAATCCGGCCAGCGCACCTTCCTCACCGGCGGGTTCATTGCCGTCCACGCTCCGGTTCAACCGGAACCGGCCTTTGCCGCATTCCAGATACATATCGGCATCGTCAACCGTGACCCGACCGGTCAATTCTCCGGTCCCGGCATTGTTGTCGTAATCGATCCGGTCAGCTGTCACCCGCGACATCTTGCGGAC
>JAFQLP010000155.1 GCA_017414565.1 Lentisphaeria bacterium
CGGTATTGTCGAGAAAATAGATCTTGAGATAACGGTGCCGACGCTCCGGTGTCTGTTCGTTCCAGTACGGTCCGTTGATCGCGAACTGCATCAACTGCGGGCCCAGGGCCGAACCGCCGATGCCGTTGACCACCAAAGCATTGAATTTTTTACCGGTGCAGCCTTTGAGAGCCCCGCAATGGATATCTTCGGCAAATGCCTCCACCTGGGCGAACAGACGGCTGTCCACATAACCGGCGCGATCCGTGAAATGGGTGACTTTGCGCTGTTCATCGGGGTTTTTGATCTCCCCGGCTTCGATTTTCGCCATTTCGCGGTTGACTTCGTCGAAACGCGGAGCCAACGCCGCCAACTGTTCGCCGGTAAATTTCATACCGGCAAAATCCACGGTGAACCCGGTTTTGCCGTCCAGCAATGTGTATTCCCGGGTGCGTTTCATCCAATCATTCATTTTTTCCTCGCATTTCTTACAGAAAGGGAACTTCTGTGATCATCGGGAGCCGGGCAAACGAATCCGCTCCCAGGTTGATAAACCGGCTCTTGCGGAAATAGTGATAACCGCAGCCTGCCACCATGGCAGCATTGTCGGTGCAGAATTTTCCGGGGGCCAGTCGGAGCCGGATCGACGAAGGGGTACTCTGCTCAAAACGGGTCCGCAACGGTCCGTTGCAGGCGACCCCGCCGGAAACCACGACCGTCCGGACACCGAATTCTCTGGCGGCGGTCAATGTTTTACGCACCAGCACATCGATCACCGCTTCCTGATACGAAGCGACGGTGTCTTTCATCAACTCCGCCGGAAACACCCCGCCATTCGCTTCGCTCTGACGGCGGTAATGGTACAGCAACGCCGTTTTGACCCCGCTGAAACTGAAATTGTATTTGTTTTCGGGAGCCAGTGCTTTGCCGGCGGCTCCGGTCAGCGGACGGGGGAAATCGTAGCGGGTCACATCGCCGCCATCGGCCGTCCGTTGAATGATCGGGCCGCCGGGATAACCGAGCCCCAGCAATTTGGAGGCTTTGTCCAATGCTTCGCCGGCGGCATCATCCATGGTGCATCCCAACTGGCGGGATTTGCCGTCGGCCTCCACCAGCAGCAGCGATGTATGGCCGCCGGAAACCACCAATGCCAGCAACGGATAGGTGTCAGCGCGCTCCAGCAGCCGGGAACCGTCTTCCAGAAAAGCCGCGTAGATGTGGGCGATAAAGTGATTGACCCCGATCAGCGGTTTGTTCCAGCCGATCGCCAATCCTTTGGCAAAATTGAGGCCGACCAGCAATGCCGGGATCAATCCCGGCCCCTGCGTGACCGCGATCGCATCAATATCAGACGGAGTCACACCGGCCTCCGCCAACGCCTGATCCAGTACCGGCCGGAGGGCGGTCAAATGTTCCCGTGCCGCCAGTTCCGGCACCACCCCGCCATGCACCGCGTGTTTGGCGATCTGCGAAGCTACGGCACTGGACAGCACGTTGCAACCGTCGCGCACCACGGCGGCGGCGGTTTCATCACAACTGCTTTCGATACCGAGAATCAGTGCCATTTGCTCTCCCTGTGCCTCAAAGCGGTTTCATCACATAGATGTCGGCCTGACCGCGCAACGGAGCCGCCAATTCCCGGAAACGGGCCATGTGCGGGGTATGGTGATGCGCCTGCAAATGGGCTTCGCTTTCCCAGCATTCGACAAATGTCAGCATGGTCGCCCCACCGGTATTTTCCACATCCACGCAGGGAACATACCGGATGCAACCGGCTTCCGCCAGCACCTGCGGCACGGTTTCGTCCAAAATCTTTTCAAAGGCTTCCATGCAGCCCGCTTTGATCTCCATTCTGGCAATCACATGAACCATGATTTCATCTCCTGCGCCGCCCGGCGCGTTTTGCTTCTTCGTCTCTGCTGTAATATAACCCGCAACCGGAGAAAATGCCACTCCGGACCGGGTTCCGGCTCAATCCAATTCCAACGAATCAACGATTCCCCGGAAACTGCGTCCGGCCGCCGTGTTGCCGGCAAAATGCACAAACGGTTTGCCGTCATCGCCGCACTGGCAGACCAGCGGATCGATCGGAATGCGGCCCAGCAGTTTGACACCGTACTGCGCCGCCAGATCCGCGCCCGAACCGGAGGAGAAGATCGGCGTTTCTTCGCCGCAATGCGGACAGATGAAGCCGCTCATATTTTCGATCACGCCGAGCACCGGGAAACCGAGCTGCTTGCAGAAATTGATCGACTTGGAAACATCCAGAGCCGACACCGACTGCGGCGTGGTCACGATCACCGCGCCATCCGCCCCGGTCTCCGCCAGCAGCTGGCAGACCGACAGCGGTTCATCGCCGGTCCCGGGCGGCGTATCCACCACCAGGCAATCCAGTTCGCCCCACGCCACATCCGTCAGCAGTTGACGGATCACATTGATCTTCATCGGACCACGCCAGATCACCGGCGTGTCCGACGTTTCCAGCAGATAACCGACCGACATGATCTTGATACCATCGGCTTCCACCGGCAAAATGCGTTCATCCTGATAAA
>JAFQLP010000156.1 GCA_017414565.1 Lentisphaeria bacterium
CACAGCAGGTCGGCGATCAGACCGCGGAAACTGCCGAGCGCAATGGTCGTGAATGCCACCAGCGGCGGGGCGTTTTTGATCTGACCGGTAAAGCGCAAATGATGTTCCTGCACCAGACGGTTCATGCGTTTTTCAACCCCGGCCACGCCGAAGAGCATCACCACGGTGATGACCGTCAGTGTGGTGTACAGCAGCAAAGATTTGAATCGGTTCATTTGCGTATCACCAGTCCCAGTTCGCGTTTGCGGAAAAGCCAGATGCCGATCAGGAAAAGCGGCAGGGCCCGCAGCAGCAGGTAGGACCAGACCAGTTTCCAGATCAGCGCGAATTCGATCAATTCCCCATCGGCCACCAGATGGGTGACTTCAAACTCCTGGATCGGGATCACCACCAGCAGCAGCAGCGAACTGACCAGCCGCCCGAAATGATCCGACAACGCTTCGCCCGGCGCATCCAGCAGAAATGTGGCGATACTCCCGAGAAGCAGATAAGACAACACCACAAAAATGGAGGTCGGCATAGTCATCACCCCGGCCGCCGCACAGGCCAGCCCGGTAAGGATCATCAGTTCCAGAAAAATCACCCCCACACAGCGGAGATAATTCCCCAGGAATCCGGTTTTGCGGAGCAGCAGCTTCGGCCCGTCTTCCTGTTGGAAATACAACTGTTCCTGCTGCGGGTCGAAATTGATGAAGCCCATGGTCAGTGTCCCGTCCGGTGCCACCAGTTTCCATTCCGGCAGCAGGGCTTTTTCGGTAAAACTGCCGCACATGAAACTTTCCGGAGCCTGACTCATGGGGACCCAGAAACTTTCAAATTTGGTCTTGTCCGTGGATTCATTGACATTGGCTTTTTCCGCCTCCACGATCCGGGGCATCAGCACCGACCACACACCGGAGGTCTGACGCTGACCGTTGCTGTCGATCTTGCCGACATAAGCACGGTAACGCAGATAAAGCGGCGTATCCAGATCGGTGGGGAGCCCGGCGTAACGCCACTGCACCGATTGCTGGAACGGCAATTCCGACTGCTGGGAGACGATCTGATGGCGCAATTCCTGATAGGCCCGCTGCTGACCCTCGGGCGAGGTATCGATGCTTTCGCCTTTCATCTGCTGTTCCCGGTATTTCCGGGTCAGAGCATCATGCGCCATCCGGTCATAATCCGGCAGCAGCGGCATGAAAACGCGGCGGCCGACCAGCACTTCGTTGACGATCCGGGCGCGTTCTTCTTCCGAAAATTCGCTCCGGTTGAATTTGTAGAGAATGATCCCGTAGATCACCGCCGCGGAAAAACAGAGCAGCAAAGCATCCAGGAGCAGAATGCCGCAATATTTCCCCAGCCAGATCGTGACCCGCGAAACCGGTTTGGCCACGATCAGGTGCAGTTGATAGCCGTCGATATCGTGGCTCATCATGTAACAGCCCAGCCAGATCGAGGCCAGTGCCAGCAGCAGCAGTACCGCCGACAGACTGTACAGCAGTGAAACCTGGATGAAACTGAAGGCGGTCCCGTCATCGTTGACGGTCGCCGGGATGACCACCACACACAACAGCAGCAGCCCCAGCAGCATTTGAAAAATGTGGGAGCGCAGGGCGTTGCGGAAGGTCAGCCGCAAAATGGCAAAAAACGCTTTCATGCAATTATTCCTGTTTCTGCTTGCCGAGGAGGTCGTTGAGTTTTTGGTCGGCTTCGGCCAGTTCTTCGGACCGGTCGGGAGCCGCCGGAGCCGCCGGAGCTGCCGCCGGCATGGCGGTTTCGCCGGTCAGTTCACCGAGCGCGCGTTCCGTGGCCTCCGCGGTTTGCGTATCGGCCGCCGGTTCCGCCGCGGGAGCCGCTTCCACCGGAGCGGTGTTTTCTTTCAGCAGATCGGTCAGCACGCCGTTGTCGCCGGGCTGGGTGAGATATTCGGCAATGCGACCGCCGCCGATGACACCGGCGGTTTCGATGCTGTCGGCCTTGGCCTGATTGATGACATCGAGGAAAAATTCCTCCAGTGTCCGCCGCGGATGATCGACGGTAAAGGTTTCGCCCTGCAGATGATCGCGGAGGATCGAGAGGACCCGCTGCATCACTTCCGGCGGCAGGGTCGGGGTGATGATGCGTTCCTGTTTGTTGACTTCGAGCAGCGAATCCAGCGGACCTTCTGCCCGGACTTTGCCGCCGTAGAGGATGATGACCCGGTCGCAGACATCTTCGATATCGCTCAAAAGATGGCTGGTGATCAGTACCGTCTTGCCGCGTTTTTTCAGGGTCAGGATCAGGTCCTTGACCTCTTTGCAGCCGAGCGGGTCGAGCCCGGCGGTCGGTTCATCGAGGATCAGAAAGGTGGGATCATTGATCATGGCCTGGGCCAGACCGATCCGTCGCTGCATCCCTTTCGAGAATTCACCGACCCGGCGGCGGCGGGCATGCAGCAGCCCGACCATATCGAGCAGCTGCTCGATACGGCGGCTCCGCTCCGCTTTGGAAAGATTGAAAAGCGAACCGAAAAAGTCCAGCGTTTCCTCTGCCGTCAGATACTTGTAGAGGTACGATTCTTCCGGCAGATAGCCGATCTCTCGCTTGGTTTCCACCGCCCGCGGGGAGTGGCCCAGCACCGAAAGCTGACCGCCGGTGGGGTACAAAAGCCCCAGAATCATTTTGACCGTGGTGGATTTGCCGGAACCATTCGGCCCTAACAGCCCGACCACTTCGCCTTCCCGGATGGTAAAATCGATATCATTGACCGCTTTGGCCTTCGGCCGCCCCCAGAAGTCGCGGAAGACTTTGGTCAGTCCCACGGCACTGACAACCGGATTGCTTTCATTCGCCATCATGTGTGATCATCCTTCAGTTGCTGGCGGTTTCCGTTTCCGGCTGACCGCGGTAATTTTCCGAATAGGTCAGTTCTTCGCCGGTACGCACCAGTCGCGCACTGTTGAAGATAATGACCAGAGTACTGGCAGTGTGAAGCATCGCGGCGATGATCGGAGTCATCCAGCCGAAGATCGAAAGAATCATACCGCCAAAGACAAAGAGCATCCCGAAAATCAGATTCTGATTGATGATCAGACGCGATTTGCGGGACAGCCGGATCAACATCGGTATCCGGCGCAGATCGTTGGTCATCAGTGCGATCGAGGCACTGTTGATGGCAATGTCGCTGCCGATCGCACCCATGGCAATACCCAGATCACCGGCCGCCAGTGCCGGCGCGTCGTTGACACCGTCGCCGACCACCGCCACCCGGGTGGAACGCTTCACCGTTTCCACATATTCCACCTTGGTTTCCGGCAGACATTCACTGCGGTAATCATCCAGCGTCAACTGTTTGGCCACGGTTTCCGCCACCGAAGCCCGGTCCCCGGTGACCATCGCCACCGACCGGACGCCCAGTGAACGGAGTTCCGCGATCATTTCCGCCGATTCGCGGCGGAGTTTGTCCTTGAATCCGATCCACCCCAGGATCTGTTCCCCGCGGGCCACATAGACCACGCTCAAACCTTCCTGCGCGCCGCTGTCATCCGCGGCGATGGTCAGATCCTGACTCTGCATCCAGTTGGCACGGCCGATCCGGCAGGGGACACCGTTGATGACTGCACTGACACCTTTGCCGTGGATTTCCTGAAAATCAACGGCATCATCCAGTTTCAGCGCGGCCGCTTCGGCCAGCCGGACGATCGCCAGCGCGGTGGGGTGGTTGCTGAAGCGTTCCGCCGAGGCCGCCACCTGCAGCAGTTCGGCCTGTTTGACACCCTCCACCGGCTGCAGTTGAACCACCGAAAGCTGTCCATCGGTCAGCGTGCCGGTCTTGTCGAAGACGAATGCTCCGATCCGGGCCGCCAATTCCAGATGGCTGATGTTTTTGATCAGAATACCCAACCGGGCCGCCGCCGCCACCGCCGCCACCACCGCGGTCGGCGTGGCCAACACCACGGCGCAGGGACACGAAATGACCAGCAGCGTGATCACCCGGTCCATATCAGCAGTAAAACACCAGGTCACACCGGCGAGCATCAGCACCGTCGGCGTGTAATACCCGGCGTAACGGTCGATGATCCGCACCACCGGCGTGCGGCTGCCTTCGGCGGCCAGCAACATTTCCTTGACTTTGCCGAGGGTCGTATCTTCGCCGACCCGCACCACCCGGACATCTACCAGACCGGTCAGGTTCTGGGTACCGGCATAGACTTCGTCGCCCGGGACTTTGTCCACCGGCATGGATTCACCGGTGATCGAGGCCTGATTGACGGTGCTTTCGCCGCGGATGATCGTGGCATCCACCGGGAAATTTTCGCCCGGCCGGACCCGGATGATATCGCCCGCCTGCAGATGGGCTGCTTCGACATCGGTTTCCACCTCACCATCGAGGCGGTGGGCCGTGCTGGGGGTCAGTTTGATCAGTTCTTCAATGGACCGCTGGGCCCCGCTGGCGGTACGGGTTTCGATGATGATCGTCAGCAGCAGGAAAAAGGCGATGATACCGGCCGACTGGAAGTCCCCGCCCGCCAGTGCCGCCAGAAACGCCAACGCCACCAGTTCGTTCATATAAACTTTGCCGTGCAGCAGGTCCTTGACCGCGGTAATGATCAGCGGCAGGGCCAGAATGATCGCGCCGATGCAGGCACTGAGCATGGCGGCGAAAACCTGTTCCGGCCAGATCCAGCCCAGCAGAAAAGAGTTGGCCGTGAACATCCCGCCGATCAGGGCAAACGAAAGCCGCCCCATCGTCCGGTCATGTCCGGTGCCATCGGTGGCCGGGGCATCGCACCCGCAGGGGCAGTAGCGGCGTTCTTCCGGTTTATGGTCGTGGTCGTGATCGTGACCGCAGGCACACGGCTTGCCGTGATCGTGGTCGTGAGCGTGATCGTGACCGCAGGCACACGGTTTGCCGTGATCGTGACCGTGATCGTGGCCGCAACTGCAGTTGTGCTGATGCGCGCCGGCGGCCTGCGGTGCGGTATCGGGATGATGAGGATTGCTGTTGGACATGTCGATTATTCACTTTCCGCCTGATCGGCAGCCCGCGGCTGGCGCGGTTCCGGATTGAGTTTGATTCGGATTTCCTTGTCCTCCGACGATGTCCCGAGGATGTATTTGCCATCGATCGCGGTCAGGACATCGGCCAGGGTCTGATTGTAGAGTGCCATCAGCACGGTATCCGGGCTGCGGCGGTAGGCTTCGAGAATGGAGAGAAAATAGGTTTTTTCCGCTTTCACTTCGGCCGTGATCTGCTGCCGGTAGGTACGGGCTTCGGCGATCAGAGCCGCTTCACCCGCCTGGGCTTCGCTGACGGTCTTGACCCGGTATTCCTCCGCTTCGTTTACCAGTGTTTCTTTGGCATTGTTGGCGGCGGCGACTTCGTCGAATGCGGCCTTGGTCTTGGCGGGGGCGAATGCGCTCGTCAGGGAAACATTGATGATTTCCACCCCGGCATCCGTTGGGATCACCAACTGTTCAAAGGCTCGCCGGACCGCATCCTGATATTCCGTTTTGCGGTTGTAAAGGATGTCGTCCACGTTGGTCTGGGCGGTGACAAGGATCACGGCCTGACGGAAAAGATTTTCCAACTGGGTCCGGGGACCGCGGCGGCCGGGATAGCCGTTGTCATCCGGCTCGAGTTCATCCGGAGCCGTGGGGTCGGCCGGGGTCAGCCAGGTTTCGTAATATTTGCCCGGATTGGTGATCTGATACTGGAAATTCCACGAGGTGTGGATCAGATTGGCGTCGCCGGTAATAAGGTAGCGGTCGCGTCCCGGGATCAACTGGTCATCGGCCGCGCCCATCCGTTCATCCGGCAGAAAATTGACCGTCAACGGCTGCGGACTGGTCCGCACCGTCACAAAACGGGATACCGGGTACGGGAAAAACCAGTGCCAGCCGCTGGGAAAAACTTCGTGGACTTTGCCGAAACGCAGTACAATGACCGCCTCCTGCGGACGGACTTCGGTGTAGCCGCCCAGACTGAAAAAGTAAACCAGCATACCGATAATCAGGACCAGCAGGGCAAAGAAAGCGAACCGCAGGCTGCGTACCAGCGACTGCAGCCCGGAGTCATACTGACCGGTCTTGTCGAATTCGTTGGTCGGGTGATCAAACGATGCCATTTTGCTGTACTCCGTCGGTTATTTCAGATTGACCGCGCCGGGTTTGAGCAGATCGAAAGGCGCGGCATCGGTGTCCAGGATCAGCGTGGTCCGGCTGCGGACGATCGAACGCAGAGAATCCAGTTTGCGGAGGAAGGCCGCCAGTTCCGGATTCTGCTGGAAAACTTCGTAGTGCTGCGCGGCTTCGGCATCGCCTTCGGCCCGGATGGTTTTGGCTCTGGCTTCCGCATCGGTCAGGATCTCGGCACTCTGCCGGTCCGCTTCGGTGCGGATGCGGCTCGCTTCGGCGGAACCTTCCGAAAGGAAACGCTGGACCACCACTTTGCGGTCCTGGATCATGCGTTTGAAAATCTCTTCCCCGATGGCGGGCGGCACATTGATCGCGTTGATCCCCACCGATTCGATTTTCAGACCGAAGGGGGCCGCTGTTTGGGCCAGCCGTTCCTTGATCTCGGCAACGATCTGGCGGAGCATCATTTTTTCCGGCGCGGTATTGATCAACTGATTGAACGCGTAACGGCCGATCACCGCATTGCGGGCATCGCGCATCCAGCTGTTGAGCTGTTTTTCCGCTTCACCGATCCGTTCCAGGCGTTTGAAGAAGATTTTGGCATCGTCGATGCGGTAATTGACATACGTCCCGATCAGGATATTCTGACCGTCTGCCGTAGAGGTTTCTTCGAGTTTACCGGCATTGCCGTCGAAACAGCGGGTGCGGGCATCGAAATAATGCACCTTCTGGAACGGGTAGGGCCATTTGAAATGCAGTCCCGGTTCCGGCGATACCGGTTCAATGCGCCCGAGAGTGGTCAGCACCGCGTGCTCGGTCTGGGGGACCTGATACGTTACGATCGCCAACAGCAGCACGATGGTCACCACCACGCCCAGCAGGATCGTCGGCCAATGTTTGAAAAAGGTTTTCACGGACATGAAGTTTTCCTCCTGATATATCAAATGTTCTTTACTTACTGTTCCACGGTTTTTCCCAGATCGGCATCAATGAGGTCAAGCCGTTCCTTTTCCTCAAAATTCATTTCAAAGACCTCATGCTTCAGGTTTTTGCCGATGACAAATTTTCGCACTTTGGCCGCATCGCGCTCCAGAAGTTCCAGGCGGGACGACAGCATGAACATCGCCGGCATGGCCTGATAACGGATCAACTGTTTGGCAAAACGGGCCGCTTCCGCTTCCGCCACTTTGGCGGTACGGTAACGGTAGGCCAAAGCATCTGCTTCGATTTTCTGGGCGGTCGCGCGGGCTTCCGGGACCACGCCCTCGCTGTACGCTTCCGCCGCGAGGATCATGGCTTCTTTCTGCTCCATGGCCCCGAAGACCTCCTGGAAAGCCGGAGCCACCGGCTGGACCGGCGGATGGACGCCGAGCAGCGGGACCCCGATGATCTCAATACCGAGTTTTTCTTCATCGGCCCGTTTCTGGATGCGGTCCCGGATGATCCGCGAAGCTTCACCGCGCCCTTTTGCCATCAGATCCATCAGCGAACAACTGGCCAGGTAATCGGTGGTGACTTCTTCGGCAATCCGCCGCAGGATCTGGGCCGGTTCCCGGTTGCCGTAGGCGTAATCCATCAACTGGGATTCGCGGATGCAGTACTGCACCGGCATATCCAGCGACACCAGGGCGACCGAGATCGCTTCGCGGCGGTCATTGGCGGTGGCGCGGGGTTCCACGGCCACGATGAATTCATTTTCACCTTTTTCCCGGTGCTGGACGGTCCACAGCGTGACTTCCGGTTCCCGGCTGGCATCGGTGACATCGCTCTTGGCACCGACTTTGACTTCGCGGATGCGGGAGCAGGAATAGGTGGCGATGTTGCCGAAGGGCCGGGGCAGTTCAAGATACACCCCCGGCTGCAGCGGGGTCGTGGAAACCACCCGGCCGAAACGTTCCCGGATGCCGACATCCTCCGGCCCGACTTCGTAAATCGAGGTCGAGAGCCACAGCACCGCGGCCCAGCAGAGGATCGCCGGGAAAAGTGCCCGTTCAACAAAACCGTAGATCCAGGTGGAGGACACCCGGAACCCGAACTGGTAATCGAGGGTGTCTGCCAGATTGCGCATGATCCCGCCCGGTTCGGTGAAAAGGGCCAGCAGGCGGCTTTCAAAGATGGGCTTGGATTCCACAATGCTCCGCGGCCGGTAAAATTCGATGATCATGTTGAGCAGCAGTTCGCCGCCCAGCAGGGCCATGAGCCAGAACAGCACCCAGGCCACTTTCAGGTCGATCGAAGAAAGATCGAAGCGGTTGCAGATCGCCACGGCCGCCGCACAGAGAAACACCGCCGACGATGCCGTGAGCCAGGCCCCGACGGCTTTCAGCCAGCCGAAATCCCGGGCCCGTCCCTGACCGGTGTAAAACGCTCCGGCAAACGCCGACAGCAGCATCAGGATCGTCGCGACCAGTGCGGCGTGTAGTGCATTGGCCGGCGGAATCCGGTTTTCGCCGCGGTAACTCCACTGTGCGCCGAAAAAGTAAAGCAATGCTCCCAGGATCAGCAACGCCAGCAGCGACAGTACATAGGGGGCGAACCGGCGGTAGTTGGCAAAGGTGCGGCCCGCCGTAAAGCGGACATCCTCATCGGTATTGAGGGCGCGATTATCCTTTCGCTTCTGCAGCAGGGCCTTTTCTTCCTCTTCCCGGGCGGCCGCACCGGCCAGGATGCCGTAGATCGCGGCCCCGGCCGAAAACAGCAGGGTCTGCAACAGCGGCAGCAAGGTCAAAGCAAATGTGTCGGAACCGGCGAAATCCGGTTTGATGAATCCGAGGGCCACGGTCAGGATCAGCAGGACCAGTGTCAGGACACCGGCAATAACTGACAGCCGGGTCATCAGTCTGGCGCGATCGACAGCGGCACGCAGGTCGTTATCTATCTCCATGGAGAACTCCTCTGGCAAAAATTTTCTCTTTTTCCGGAATATATTTAAATAATACATCAAAAGCCGGATTTTTCAAGCACAGAGCAAAAAAAACAGCTCCACTCCCGGAGAGGGGGCGGAGCTGTGCGGAACAATCAGCCGGACGGGTTATTTGGTGGCCGGCGAGGCCTGAGCCGGAAGACCCGGGAACGCGGGGGCGGCCGGAGCCTTTACCAGGATCTCAACTTTGTTTTCGGCTTCGAGCTGTTTCATGTAATTGCTGACGACTTCGGCGCTCTTCTGCTGGGTGAGCATGTCGATCAGACGGGATTTGATTTCATCAAAGGCGATTTTCTTTTCGCCCTGGGGCTGATCCCGGCGGATGATGTGGTAGCCGAACTGGGTGGCAACCGGTTCGCTGATGGCACCGACCTGCAGAGCAAACGCCGCATCTTCAAATTCTTTGACCATCTGGCCTTTGCCGAAAGCACCCAGAGAACCGCCCTGTTCCTTGCTCGGACAGCCGCTTTCCTTGCGGGCGATATCGGCAAATTTTTCCGGAGCGGCTTTGACTTCCGCCGCGATCTTCTGCGCTTTGGTCAGGCATTCTTTTTTCTGGGCATCGGTGGCTTTGTCCGGGAAACTGATGAGGATATGGGAGGCCCGGACGGTTTCCGGCCCATCGCCCGGCTGGACGAACATTTCCGGATGTTCATCATAAAACTTTTTGGCATCCGCATCGGTGATCTTGATGTCGCCGAGGAGTTTTTTCTGGACGAAATCGGAAATGGCAACCAGTTTCTGGATAACCGGATTGGCGATCTGTTCATCGCGGAGTGCCGTATAGGTCTTGCCTTGCATCTGCGCCTGCATTTCCAACATCTTTTTCTGATCTTCCGTCAACTTGGCATCCTGTTCATCGAGGAATTTACGGGCGGCTTCGGCAGACGGCTTGTAACCGGCTTTTTCGGCGGCTGCGAGCAACAGTTTTTCATCCATGAAACGAGTGACCATCTGGGCAAACTGATTCTGGAAAAGCTCCGCCATTTCGGCCGGGATCTCCGGCAGTTTGCCGTTGGGGCTCTGGCTTTTGATCCAGGCGATGAAATCGGCTTTGGTGATGTCTTTGCCGTTCATTTTGGCGATCACGGCCGGGAGCGAACCGAACAACTGTTCTTCGGTGGCCATTTTCGGGGCTTCCGCCTGCTGCGGGGCTTCGACCGCCGCCGGAGCCGGGGCCGGGGCTTTTTTCTGATTTGCTGCCGGAGCGGTATCGTTTTCCGAACATGCCGTGTAGGCGGTCAGGCAGAAAAGGCTGCCGCTGATCACCGCAACATTGAGAAAATTACTTTTTTTCATACGAGAAATCCTTTCTTTCGGTTGATTTTTTCTGTCAAACCGGTCCCCCCCTGTCCGGCTGCGCCATCATATTACCGCCACATCCGGAATTTGTCAAATCCCGGTGGCGGAAATTACAACAATTTTTCCAGACAATCCTGCACTTCCGCCGCTCCCATGCCGATGATCCGGATGACTTTCCGGCGATCGGTCTGGCCGCGGACCAGTTCCACCCGGCTGTTGGATATCTTCAGGGCTTTTTTGAAGAAATCCCGCACCGCCGCATTGGCTTTGCCGTCCACCGGCGGCGACTGGATGGCGATCTTGATCCGGCCGTCGTATTCCCCGAGTACGGCACTGCGGGATGCCCCCGGCTGGATGTGACACGCGATCAGCGTATCACTGCCATCAGGCCGGATCGCTGTTTCCGGAAACGGCATGATCTTCGGTACCGGTTGTTTCCGGGGCCGGGGCTTCGACCGCCGGTTCCGGCTCCTGTCGGCAGGCGGAACGGATGCCCAGCAACGCTTCGATTTCGGCGATATCCATGGTTTCCCGTTCCAGCAGGGCCTGGGCGAATTTTTCCAGCAGCACCCGGTCGCGGGTCAGAATGTCGCGGGCCGTGTCGTGGGCATCGTTGACCAGTTTGCGGATCGCCAGGTCGATTTCCCGGGTCGTTTCCGGACTCAAAGAATCCGGCGGCGGCATGTCGATACGCACATGCGGGTGCGGATTCATGTCGAGGTATTTGACCGGACCGAGATCCGTCATGCCATAGATACAGACCATGGCGCGGGCGATCCGGGTCAGGTGGTCGATATCCGCCGAGGCTCCGGTAGTGATATCACCGAGGACCAGTTCTTCGGCCGTGCGGCCGCCCATGGAAACGGCCATTTCCGCCAGCATCTGACGGCGGCTTTGGGTATAAACATCTTCTTCCGGCATCATAAAGGTGGCCCCCAGATAAGCGCGGCCGCGGGGGATGATGGTCACTTTGTGGATCGGTGTGGCGTGTTCAAGACGCATCGACACCAGCGCGTGACCGGCTTCGTGATAGGCAGTCAGGCGGCGTTCATGTTCCACGATCTTCCGGCTGCGGCGTTCCCGGCCGTAGCAGACTTTGTCGCGGGCTTCCTCCATATCGGCGGCGTTGACGGCTTCGCGGCCTTTGCGGGCAGCCAGCAGCGCGGCTTCGTTGCAGAGGTTGGCCAGGTCGGCACCGCTGAATCCGGGCGTGGTCCGGGCAACGACATCGAGATCGACCGAGTCATCGGTCTTGATGTTTTTGGCATGGACATCGAGGATCTTGCGGCGGCCGTTGATATCCGGCAGGTCCATGACGATCTGGCGGTCAAAGCGGCCGGGCCGCAGCAACGCCGGGTCGAGGACATCCGGACGGTTGGTCGCCGCCAGCACGATCACGCCGGTGCGGCTTTCCAGCCCGTCCATTTCCACCAGCATGGCGTTGAGCGTCTGTTCCCGTTCATCGTGACCGCCGCCCCAGCCGGAGAAACGGGAACGGCCGACGGCGTCGATTTCGTCGATGAAAATCAGGCAGGGCGTGTTTTTGCGGGCCTGTTCAAACATATCGCGGACCCGGCTGGCACCGACCCCGACAAACATTTCCACAAAGTCGGAACCGCTGATCGAGAAAAACGGCACACCCGCTTCGCAGGCAACCGCTTTGGCCAGCAATGTTTTGCCGGTGCCGGGTTCGCCGACCAGCAGACAGCCCTTCGGAATCTTGCCGCCGAGCAGCTGGAATTTGAGCGGGTCCCGGAGAAATTCCACGATCTCCTGGATCTCTTCTTTGGCTTCATCGGCCCCGGCCACATCATCGAATCTGACATTCAATTTATCCGGCGGGATCATCCGGGCTTTGCTTTTGCCGAAATCCATGGCCCCGCGCCCGGCCATCCGCATCTGGCGGGCCGTGAAAATGTAGATGACGATCAGGATCAGGACCACCGGCAGAATGGAGATCAGCAGGGCCCACCAGTTGTCATTGTCCGAATCGACCGAAACCCGGGTCCGGGACAGCAGTTCCGCCAGACGCGGGGTGTTGAGTACCCGGGTGGTGTAGGAGAGCGTTTCCTCCGGCGCACCGGCTTCGGGAGCCGGGGTGTATTTGCCGGTGATCTCCAGCACATCGGAGCCTCTGGCAATGATCACTGCCGTCTGGATGCGGTTCTGGAGAAGTTCGGTTTCAAAGCGGGTCTGGTCGAATTCCACCTCTTTGTCCGGTGTGAAGCCGCGGAAAAGCAGAAGCGATCCGAGCAGGATGAAGATCATGAGCCAGACCAGTACGGAACGGCCCATGCGGGGTTGTTTTTCTTTCAAATCGTCAGCCATAGATATAATTGCTCCATAAGTAATGCAGACAGCAGACAAACGGGTACACCCGTCCTGCCGGATGAATCGTCAACGGGGGGCGCGAAAAATCCGTCAAATGTTGAGTACAGCCGCGGCAACCAGCCCGACCATGGCCAACAAAGCGAGTGCCAGAATGGCGATGATGCCGTAGAGCATCAGGGTGTTGCGCTTGTTTTTCTGACGCTCCTGCTTGGCAAAGGGGGAGTAATTGTTCAGTTCCCGCACCGTGGAGAGGTTGGAGTCGAGATCGTCCAGATTGATGGTGCGGGTGACTGCCGTGGGGGTATCCGCCGTATTGCCGAAGTCGTAGAGAACTTCCACCCCGCCGAGCTGGAGGATGTCGGAACTCTTGAGTTTCGCTTCTTTGGTGATCACATTGTTGACCCGGGTACCGTTGGTACTGTCGTTGTCGCGGATCATATAGTTGCCGTCTTCCAGACGGATCAGGTCGCAGTGATGACCGCTGAGGCTGGCATCTTTGATGCAGATGTCCATGCTGTCTTTGCGGCCGACCGTGTATTGAGCCTCAACCAGTTCAAAAGACATGCCGCGCAGCTTTTCAAAGAGCACCATCAGTTTGGGATGATCTGCCATTTTCTGAAAATTCTCCTCTCGTCGGGTGTGATTTCTTTTTTCTCTCATACATTCAACAATATAACACAGCGCGCGTATTTATGCAACAACCGGAAAGGGCAAAAAACGGTATTTTTTTCAGAGTTCCGGTTTCCCGCCGTGACGGAGCGCGTGTTTTTGCTTCAATCCGGCCAGCAATTCATCGGGTATCAACATTTTGCCGCCGCCGGTGCCGATGGCGAGTTTCGGCGTGTTGGCCCCGTGGAAATCACTGCCGCCGGAGAGGGCAAGACCGTATTTTTCCGCCATTTCCGTGACCAGCCGGGTTTCCTCCGGACCGAACAGGCTGTAGTAGCCTTCGATGGCATCCAGCCCGACCGGTTCGGGGACCAGTTTGTTCAGCACGCGCCGGAGCCACGCGGTTTCGCGGCGTTGCCGGTAAACCGGGTGGGCCCAGACCGCGATCCCCCCTGCGGCATGGATGGCGGCAATGGCAGTGGCCGGGTCCGGCAGACGGCGCGGGACATACGCCGGTGCCCCGTGGCGGAGGAGTTTGTCAAAGACTTCGACGTTGTCGGCGAAACCGTAACGGGCGACCAGTATCCGGGCAAAATGCGGCCGTCCGGGCGCACCGCCGCCGCAGGCCTCCTCCAGTTCGGCGGCCGAGATCGGATACCCCAGACTGGTGAGTTTGCGGCGGATCCAGTCCCCGCGTTCCCGCCGCTCCTGCTGCTGGGCTTCCAGATAACGGTGCAGAGCCGGGGCGGTGTGATCCAGAAACAGCCCCAGAAAATGCAGTTCGCGGTTGTCAAAGGTGGCGGCAAGTTCAATGCCGGGGATCCGTTCCGGCAGATCCGGGTCCACGGCGGCAAGAAATGCCGGGATACCCGCGACCGTGTCATGGTCGGTCAGGGCGATGGCGGTAAGACCGCTTTGGGCGGCGAGCCGGACCAGTTCCTCCGGCGACAGGGTTCCGTCGCTGGCGGTGCTGTGGATGTGAAGGTCGATCATGATTCTCCGTTGGGTGATGGTTGGGCCGCCTGTATGAGAATATCCCGGAGCAGGGCCAGTCGCAGTAACGGCGGATTTTTGGAACTGATAAGCGGCACCGCGCCGTTGCGGCGGTAGATGCCCCGGGGGCTTTTCAGCAGAACTTTGCCGTCCTCCAGCGACAGCGAGGTGTAACCGGCGGCGGCCGTCCGGATGCGGAATTCAGACAGCGTGAAAAGATGTTTCAACGGTTCCGGCATGGCTCCGTACCGGTCGGTGAATTCGTTTTGCAGATCCTGCCAGGCTTCCAGATCGGGCAGGGCTGCCAGCCGCCGGTAGGCGTGGATGCGCTGCGGCGGGTCGGGGATGTAATCGGGCGGGATCGCCGCCGGCAGGATACCGGCCGGGGCACGGTGCCCGAATTCGACAAAATCAAGCACCACCTCTGCCGACGGGAGCGTGTGTTCGCCCTTCATCCGGGCCACCTCCTGCCGGAGCAGCCGGCAGTAGAGGTCGAAGCCGATGGCGTTCAGATGGCCGCTCTGTTCCACCCCCAGCAGATTGCCGGCACCGCGGATCTCCAGATCGTGCAGGGCCAGTTGAAAGCCGCCGCCCAGATTGGAACAGCGGCGGATGGCCGCGATCCGTTTCCGGGCATTGCCGGTCAGGAGTTCCGATGGCGGCATCAGCAGATAGGCCCGGGCAGCGACATTGCGTCTGCCGACCCGGCCGCGCAGCTGATAAAGCTGGGCCAGCCCGAACCGGTCCGCGCGTTCAATGATGATGGTGTTGGCATTGGGCAGGTCGATCCCGGATTCGATGATGGTACTGCAGATCAGACAGTCCAGTTTGGCCGTGGTGAAATCATTCATCACCTGACTGAGTTCCGGTTCCGAAAGCTGCCCGTGCGCGATGCCGAACCGGACCTCCGGCAGCATGGCGGCCAGTTTGTCGCGGCAGTCCTCAATGGTCCGCACCCGGTTGTGCAGGTAGAAAACCTGACCGCCCCGGCCGATTTCCTCCCGGATCGCCGCGGTGATGACATCGGGCGTGGCGGGCGCGATGATGGTTTTGACCGGTATCCGTTCCCGCGGCGGGGTTTGCAGGGTGCTGAGGTCTCTGGCTCCGGCCATGGCCAGATAAAGGGTGCGCGGGATCGGGGTGGCCGACATGCTCAACACATCCACATCGACCCGGAGTTGGCGCAGAATGTCTTTGTCTTTGACCCCGAACCGCTGTTCTTCGTCAATGATGACCAGTCCAAGATCATGGAATTTGAGTTTGTTGTTGCAGAGTGCGTGGGTCCCGATCACAATGTCGACCCCCCCGGTCGCCAGATGGGTGGTTATCCGCCGCTGTTCCCCCGGCGTGCAGAGGCGGCTGAGTTCTTCAATGACAAACGGATATCCGGCGAACCGTTCCCGGAAGGAATGCAGGTGCTGCCGGGCCAGTACTGTGGTGGGGGCCAGCACCGCGACCTGACGGCCGCAGGAAACCATTTTGAACGCGGCCCGGATCGCCACTTCGGTTTTGCCGTAGCCGACATCCCCGCAGAGCAAACGGTCCATGGGGCGGGGTGTCATCAGGTCTTTTTTGATCTCGCGGGTGGAACGCTGCTGATCCGGGGTGTCGTGCCACGGAAACGAGCGTTCAAACCGGAGTTGGCTGTCGTCATCGGCGGGACAGGCCCGGCCGGTGATGGAACTGCGTACCGCCTGCAGCCGGAGCATTTCGGCGGCGTACCGGGCAATGGCGGATTCCGCCCGTTTGCGGTCGCTGCCCCAGCGGGAGCCGCCCAGCCGGTGGAGTTTCAGCCGTCCCGCCGAACCGAGATAGCGGCTGACCGCATCGGCCTGTTCCAGCGGGACATGGAGCATCATCTGGTCGGCAAATTCCAATTTGATGATCTCCCGGGTGATCCCCGTCGCCGTGGTGATGACCGCCAGCCCCCGGTAGATCGCCAGACCGTGCTGGAGATGGACCGCGTAATCCCCTTCGTTGAGTTCCGCGAGCAGACGGTTTTCGCCGAGATTGCGGAGTTGGGCCGCCATTTCCTGATTGATCCGTTCCGGCGGCGGTGCGGCCTCCTGTTCTCCGAATGCGTTGACTGTCAGCAGTTCCCGCTCGGTCAGCAGGATCAGGTCACGGGCCGGGATCTGGATGCCGTGCAGGAGTCTGGATTCGATGATGCGGGCGGTATGGGCCGGGAATCCCTCCTGTTCCCAGAAGGTGCGGAGCTGGTCAATGCCGGAACGGTCCGGCGCGGCCAGCAGAATGGTGCAGCCGGTGTCGATCCAGCGGTGGATCGCGGAACGGAGCAGTTGGCGCATCAGGGCCAGCGCGCCGAATTGCACTTCATCCGGCAGCGTGTCGGTCAGATGGGCCAGCGGCGGCAGACAACCGGCATCTTCATCACCCGGTTCCGGCGCAACGGTATCTTCGATATCGACAGCCACCCCGCGTTCCATCAGCATTTGGCGGATGGTCCGGAACCGTTCTGCCGCCGCTTCATCGCCATGCAGATGCAGGCGTTTTTCGCAGTCGGCCGGGTAACAGGTGATCAGCCGGTACGGGCGGGTTTGCCAGCAGGTGAAAAAATCCACGGCATGGTCCGGGTCCCGGGCCGCATCGGTGGAGGGGTGCGGCAGTGCGACATGGCATACATCCGTCTGGCCGGTCGATCGCTGGGTGACCGGGTCGAAGGTGCGGATGGTGTCCACTTCGTCGCCGAAAAATTCGATCCGGCAGGGTTCGGTGTGCGCCGGGGAAAAGAGGTCGAAAATGCCGCCGCGGCGGGAGAATTCCCCGCTGCCGGTGACTTCGGCTTCGTCATCGTAATCCATGTCGGTCAGGCGGGCCGCCAGTTCGCCGGGCGAAAGCCGGTCGCCGGGACGGATGGCGAAGGTGCTGGTCAGGAGCCGTTCCGGCGGCGGGCAGGGGGTGGTGAAAGCATGCAGTGTACCGATCACGATATCGGTCGGCCGGGTCAGCGATTCCAGCAGGGTGCGGGCGCGCTGTTGTTCGTTGTCGGCACTGATGAGTTTGCCGCGCACCGTTTCCGGGAGCCGCCGCAGGTTCAGCGCGGTCCCCGATTCACCGGCAAGCTGCCGCAGGGCGGATTCCAGCCGGTCGGCCGCGGCGGAATCGGCAACGGCCGTCAGGACCGGGATATCCGGGTGCCGTAAAAACTCCTGCAGGACGATCCATTCGGCACACTCCGGAGCCACATGGGTGCGCCGCCGGGATGGCGGAGGCGGGTCCGAAAGGAAATTTTTTAATTTTTTTTCCAAAAAAAACATGAAAAAACTTGCATCTTTCCGTCAAGCCGTGTATAATTATAAAATAATAACATTTTGTACACGGCTGTATTCTGTCCCCGGTGTGGGGTATTTGTTTTTTTAATGTAGCCTGTCAAAATGGATTTTTACAGTCGGTTCAAAGAAAAAACGGCGGATTTTACGCGAAAGGGAAGAGATGTCTTCTAAAAAAGTCAGTGTCCAGAACGGTGAGAACGGGGAAGCGGTGCAGGAAATGGCCGTTCCGGTCCCGGAGCAAGCAGAGACGAAACAGGTGAAAAAGAAGAAATCCGCGAATCCTGCACCGGCAGTCGAAACGCCGGTTGCGGAGGTGAAAGCCGCGCCGAAGAAAAAGAGCGCGTCCAAAAAGGCCGCCGCAGAACCGGTCGCCGAAGCCCCGGCTGAAGAAGTTCCGGCCGCGGAGGTGAAGCCTGCGCCGAAGAAAAAGAGCGCGTCCAAAAAGACCGCCGCAGAACCGGTCGCCGAAGCCCCGGCTGAAGAAGTTCCGGCCGCGGAGGTGAAACCCGCGCCGAAGAAGAAGAGCGCGTCCAAAAAGGCCGCCGCAGAACCGGTTGCCGAAGCCCCGGCTGAAGAAGTTCCGGCCGCGGAGGTGAAGCCTGCGCCGAAGAAGAAGAGCGCGTCCAAAAAAGCCGCCGCAGAACCGGTCGCCGAAACCCCGGTAGGGGATGTGCCGGCTGTGGATGAGGCTCCGGCCGCCGCAGAACCGGTCCGGGAAAAGAAAGCGGCCGCAAGTGCTGTCCGGACTGCCGGTAAGGGAAATACCCGGCAGGAGAAAGAAGCCGCCCGCCGTTCCGCTATGGAGGCGAAGGTGCCGGCCAGCACCAAAAACGATACGATGAAAGTCTATATGACCGAGATCGCCCAGATATCGCTGGTTTCCAAAAAGGAGGAAGCGGATCTGGCCGAGGCGATCCACGGTGATAATTTTGATAAACACGACGAAGCCCGGGCGACCCTGATCAAAGCCAATTTGCGGTTGGTGGTGAAGATCGCCCACGACTTCAAAGGTCTGGGTCTGCCGTTGCTGGACCTGATCTCCGAGGGCAACATCGGTCTGATGCGTGCCGTGGAGAAATTTGATCCCGCCAAGGGGGCCAAATTCAGCAGTTACGCGGCGTGGTGGATCAAGCAGTCCATGCGGCGGGCGTTGGCGAATCAGAGCCGCACGATCCGCATTCCCGTGCAGTCTGCCGGCAAGATCACCAAGATCAAGTCGGTACGGTTGAAACTGACCGAGGAACTGGGGCGGGAGCCGACGGATGCCGAGATCGCCGAACATCTGGATTTTTCGGAGCGCACCGTGGCCGGGCTGCGGCTGGCGGATCTCCGGACGTTTTCGCTGCATGACCCGATCCAGCAGGGCGAAGAAGGGGAATTTCAGGATATCATCCCCGACCGTCACGCCATGACCCCGGATCAGATTCTGGGCGATGTGGAGTCGGTCCACCGGCTGATGGAACTGCTGACCCGGCTCGATGACCGTGAACGCACGATTCTGGAAATGCGTTTCGGGCTCAGTGGCGGTCAGCCGCTCACGCTGGAAGAGGTCAGTCAGAAGATCGGGCGCACCCGCGAGCGCGTGCGTCAGATACAGAATCAGGCCTTGAGCAAACTGAAAGTATTGTTGATCGATGAAGCGGGATTTTCCGCCGATTGAGTATGAAATATCAACCCGCAACCGGTGATGAAGGGGGGTGAACAAGAATTATGGATACCGAAATCCGCCTGAAAAAAGGTGAGCCGATCGAGCGCGCTCTGCGCCGGCTGAAGAAAAAGCTGGACAAGGAAGGTACGCTCAAGGAGCTCCGTAATCGCCGGCATTACGAAAAGCCGAGCGAAATCAAGCGTCGCGAAGCCAAGATGCACCGTCATCGGTAAGTGATGCAAAAAGGGCCGTTGCAGACAGTGACGGCTCTTTTTTTATGCCGCTTTTTAAATAAAAAACGGTTTTCTTTGCGCTTTTTTTTCAACCGGACTTGAAAAATCCTGTAAATGGCGTTAATTTGCTGAATGTCCTCTGCTGCACTTGTGATTCCGGAGGATGATGGTAAGGATAACAGGACAAAGGAAGGTGTGCCTTGGCCAGAGATGTTGAATATACGCTGGAGTTGCTGGTCGAATTCGGACTGGTGACACAGGAGCAGATTGATGCCGCCCGCAGCGAGATCGAAGCCGTTCGCAGTGATCTCGACGTGGTCGATATGTTGATCAAACTGGGGTATTTGAATGCCGCTGATCTGACGAGCATGTTGGCGCAGCAGTACGGCATGGAAATCGTGGATCTTGCCGGCTACGATGTGCCGCCGGAGATCATTCAGGCTCTGACCCCGGAGATCGTGCGGCATTTTCAGGTCGTCCCGGTGATGCGGCACGATGATGTGCTGACCGTGGCGATGAGCGATCCGACGGACCTCGAAACGCTGGACTCCCTGCGCTATTATCTGGGGCGCGATGTGGATGCCGTCATTGCCGACGCCGGTCAGATCGAAAAACTGATCAACCGTTATTACCATATCGAAGACCGCAACGTGGAAGGCGTGCTGGAAGAATTGAACGAAGATGACGGTTCTTCCTACGGCGGTCATGGCGCGGCCGGTGCCCTCGGCGGTGCCGCGGTGGAGGAAGACGAGGAAAACGCCCCGATCATCCGTCTGGTCACCCGGTTGATTTTGGATGCCTACAAAGTCGGCGCATCCGATATCCATCTTGAGCCGATGGAAAAACATTACCGGGTCCGTTACCGGGTGGACGGTGCTTTGCGCGAAGTCGAAGGTCCGCCCAAATACATGCAGAGCAACTTTACCAGCCGTCTCAAGATCATGGCGCGGCTGGACATCACCGAAAAACGCATCCCGCAGGACGGCCGTATCCAGGTCCGCATGGAAAACAAGGACATCGACCTGCGTGTGTCTTCGGTACCGGCGACCCACGGCGAAAGTATCGTCATGCGTATTCTCGACAAAGCCAGCATCCAGCTGGATATCCCGAAACTCGGGTTCTATTCCGACGACTTGGAAATCGTGACCCGGATCATCGGTCTGCCGGACGGCATCTTCCTGGTGACCGGTCCGACCGGTTCCGGTAAAACCACGTCGCTGTACGCCTTTTTGAACACGATCAACACCGTCAGCCGCAAGATCATTACGGTGGAAGACCCGGTGGAATACCAGTTGCCCGGTATCAACCAGGTGCAGGTTGACCGGCATGTGGATATGACGTTTGCCAGTGCGCTGCGTTCCATGCTGCGTCAGGCACCGAACATCATCATGATCGGTGAGATCCGAGACTACGAAACCGCGGAAATCGCGATCCAGGCCGCTCTGACCGGTCACTTGGTGTTCAGTACGCTGCACACCAACGACGCGCCGGGTGCGGTCGCCCGACTGGTGGATATGGGGGTCAAACCGTTCCTGGTGGCATCGGCGGTCCGGGCGATCATGGCCCAGCGGCTGGTGCGGCGCATCTGCCCCTATTGCAAAGAGGTCGTGGCACCGACCAAGCATCAGATCAAGATGCTCGGTTTCTCGCAGGAATATTTGAGCAATCACCAGTTCTACAAGGGCAAGGGTTGCGAAAAATGCGGCCGCACCGGTTACAAAGGCCGGCTCGGTATTTACGAAATCTTTATGTTGACCAATGAGATCACCCGGCTGATTTTCCGGAATGAACCGACCGGTGTCATCCGGGAAGCCGCCCGCCGCGATGGTATGCGGTCGTTGCGCGATGATGCGATCCGCAAGGCCGAGGCCGGTATCACCACATTGGACGAAGTCATTTACACCACCCTTATGGACGAAAATTAGTCGGAGACTGCACGCGTTATGAAGGATACCGAAAATTCTGCTCTTATTGATCTGCTGCTGCATGAACGCGGCGATTCCATGCCGGGGCTGGCGGATTCGCTGAAAGAGGTGGAGGAGGAGATCAAACGCTCCGGCAAAACCTCGATGGAAGTGGTCGAAAATTTCGGCCTTTTCCGCCGCCGTGAAATCATGACCATGATGGCGGACAGTCTGGAGACCTATATCTGGGACCCCTCCAAAAGTGATGAGATCGCCAAAGAAGTGCTGGCCATGGTCGATTCCGAATCGGCGCGGGCCTACAAGGTGCTGCCCATTGCGTTTGAAGGAGATGTGCTGCATCTGGCCATGCGTAATGCCCTGAATTTCCAGACCGTTGAGTCGTTGCAGTTCATTTTGGGGATCACCATCCAACCGGTGGTTTGCGATCCGGATCTGCTGGACAGCGAACTGGAGCGTTATTACCCCGAAGATACCGAAAATGTCGGCGATCTGATCGAGGCTCTGAAAGAAACCCGCCCGGAAAGCGATTACACCACCAGCGAACTCGAAGATCTGGCCAATGAGGCCCCGGTGGTCAAATTCGTGGAAGTGGTGATGCAGCAGGCGATCCGCGACCAGGCGTCGGACATCCACTTTGAGCCGTTTGAAAATGAATTCCGCATCCGTTACCGCGTGGACGGTGCGTTGTACGAAATGCCCCAGCCGCCGAAAAATCTGGCGTTGCCGGTGATCAGCCGTGTGAAAATTATTTCCGGCTTGAACATTTCGGAACGGCGGCGGCCGCAGGACGGTCGTATCGAAATGAAATTCCACGGGCGTCCGATCGACTTGCGTGTGTCCTGTCTGCCCACCAGTTACGGTGAGTCGGTGGTGCTCCGCGTGCTCGACCGCGGCGTGGTGAACCTGGACCTTGATGCGCTGGGTATGGACCCGGAACTGCTGGAAAAACTCCGCGAGATCATCCACCTGCCGAATGGTATTCTGCTGGTGACCGGTCCGACCGGTTCCGGTAAAACCACGACCCTGTATTCCGCACTGCGCGAAATCAATGTGGTCAGCGACAAACTGTTGACCGCCGAGGACCCGGTCGAGTACGATATCGAAGGGATCGTGCAGGTGCAGATGAACGAAGCGGTGGGGATGACCTTCGGCAAGGCTCTGCGTGCCTTCCTCCGTCAGGACCCCGACCGGATCCTGGTCGGTGAGATTCGCGACTTTGAAACCGCCCAGATCGCTATCGAAGCGGCTCTGACCGGACACTTCGTGTTCAGTACGCTGCATACCAACGATGCCGCCAGTACCATTACCCGACTGGTGGATATGGGGGTGGAACCGTTCCTGATCTGTTCTTCGCTGTCGGCGATTCTGGCCCAGCGACTGATCCGCCGGGTCTGTCCCAAGTGCAAGACCAGTTATGTGCCGACCGACGAAGATTTGCGCCGTCTGGCGATCGACCGCTCCGAAGTCGGGGATCACAAATTCTACTACGGCAAGGGGTGCGAGGTTTGCCACGGTACCGGGTACAAGGGCCGGAAAGCGATCTGCGAATTGCTGGTGGTCACCCAGGAGATCCGGGATCTGATTTACGAAAACGCGCCGATCGCCATGATCCGCGACCGCGCCCGCGAAGATGGTATGCGCACCGTCCGTGAAGACGGTTTGAAAGCGATTTTCAACGGCGAGACCACGGTGGACGAAGTGGTCCGTTACACCTGATGATTTGTGCGAAAGGATTGAAATATGATTGAAATTGCCGATCTGCTCCAGTTTTGTGTTGACACCAACGCCAGCGACCTTCACCTTGAAGTGGGGGCCCCGCCGGTGATCCGTCTGCATGGGGATATGACGCCGTTGGAATTGCCGATCCTGTCGGCTGCGGATACCGAGCGCATGGCCAAAGCCATTGCTTCGGAATCGCATTTGCAGCAGATCCAGGAATGTGGTACCGCTGACTTCGGTTTCAGTTTTTCCGATCAGGCGCGTTTCCGTGTAAGCTGCTTCAAGCAGAAAGGCTTTTTCGGTATGGTTCTCCGTCAGATCCCCAACCGGCTGCTGACATTTGAGCAGCTGGGGTTGCCGGATACGGTCATGAACCTGTTGTGGAAGCCCCGCGGGATGGTGCTGGTGACCGGTCCGACCGGTTCGGGCAAATCGACGACGCTGGCTTCCATGCTCGATATCATCAATCAGCAGCGGGCGGTGCACGTCATCACCATCGAGGACCCGATCGA
>JAFQLP010000157.1 GCA_017414565.1 Lentisphaeria bacterium
ATTCTGATTTTCGACGAAGCGACCAGCGCGCTTGACCCGGAAAGCGAACATGTGATCCAGACCAACCTGAAAGCGATCGCCAAAGGTCGCACGGTGCTGATCATTTCGCACCGGTTGAGCATTGTGAGCAACGCGGACAGCATTCTGGTGGTCGATGCGGGCGAAAAGGTCGATTTTGGCAGCCACCGGGAATTGTTGAGCCGGCCGGGCATTTATCAGGAATTTTGGAACCAGCAAATGGGTAAAGGATACGAGCGATGAAAAAAATCCCGACAGAAGCAATTGCATTTCAGCCGGATGCGCAGGAGATCCGTAATCAACGCCTGCCGTTTCTGGCATGGTTTTGTTTGTGGTCGATCTGCCTGCTGGTGGTGATTTTTGTTACCGCCGGAATGATCATCAAACGCGATGTCAACGTGCCGGCACGGGGCAAATTGACCTCGGCAGAACCGAAGATCGTGATGAAACCTCTGGAGCGGGCAACCATCCAAAAGGTGCATGTCCGGATCGGGGATGAAGTGAAAAAAGGACAGATCCTGTTCTCTTTTGATCCCACCTTCTATACCGCGGAACTGCAGCGGCTGGCCAATGAAAATGAGGTCCGCCAGGCCAAATTCGACCGGTTGAAAGCGGAGTTCGACGAAGTCCCGTTCACCCTGCCGGAGAACGCTTCCGAAGCCCGCCGGATGCAGTATGCCCTGTACAAACAGCGGCAGGCGTTCTACCGGGAACGGATCGAGTATTTTGAAGGCTCGATCAAGCAGAACGAGGCGTCTCAAAAAGGATATGAAGACAGTTTGGCCAAGCAGACCGAACGCCTTGAAGCGACCAAAAACATTGAAAACATGTACATCGTGCTTGAAAAAGAATCTGCTTCTTCGCTGAAAGATCTGTTGCAGGTTTCGATCTCCCGGATGGAAATGGAAGCCGGTGTGGATCAGTTGCGGAATGCACTGACCGAACTTTCGCACCAGCGGGAAACCACGATCGCCAGCCGCAATTCCTTCATTCAGGAATGGCGCACCCAGATTTCCACCGATCTGGTCAATGCCGAGATCGAATTGAATGAAAACCTGCGGAGCCGCAAGCAGTACACCATGATGGAATCCTATGTGGTCCTGCGGGCCCCCTGCAACGCGGTGGTTCATGAGATCGCCAATTTCCCGGAAGGTTCGGCCGTGGATGCCGCCGAGGCATTGGTCACATTGGTGCCGCTGGATTGCCATGTCAATCTGGAAGTCGAGATCCGGCCGCAGGATATCGGCAAGGTGCGGGTCGGTTCAACGGCACGGGTCAAACTCAATGCGTATCCGTTCCAGAAATACGGCACGCTTTCGGGCAAGGTCACGCACATTTCCGAAGACACGGTCGTGCGCCGCGGTACGCCGCGGGATGAACTTGAGACCGCCACCTACTACTGGGCCGTGATCGAATTGGAAGGCGAATTGAAAAATCCGCCTGAAAATTTCCGTCTGATCCCCGGCATGGAGGCGCATGTCGAGATCCGTACCGGTGAACGCCGGGCTTTGGAATTCGTGCTGTATCCGTTCCTGAAAGGGTTGAAAGGTTACAGCGATCATTACTACGATTGAGTCACAGGCGGGAAATGATTCCCGCCGGGTCGGTATTTGAGCAGAAATGAGCAGGGAAAAAGCAACTTACAAGAGTTTGATCACAGAACGCCGGAGTTGGTGGTTTTTGCCGACTCTGGACCGTTATGTTTTTCAGGAATTCATGATCAAACTCCTGATATTGCTGATGGTGTTCACCACCATTTTTGTGCTGGCGGATGTGTTCAACGAACTGGATGATTTTCTGGATGCCAAAGTGCCGATTTCGGATTTCATTACCTTTCTGCTGCTGAAATTCCCGGGCAACATCCGGTTTGTGCTGCCGGTGGCCCTGCTGCTCGGCTGTATGTGGACCATGGCGTATTTCGGCAAAAATATGGAAGTGACCGCCATGCGGGCTTCCGGATTGTCGCTTTACCGCTGCGGGAGTTCGATCATCGCGGTGGGATTCCTTTTTACGATGGGCAATGTCTATTTCAATGAAATGCTGGTTCCTTATACGGAACAGGAAGCCACGGTATTGCGCAACAGCGTGCATTACAAGTCCGCTACCCGGGATCAGACCCTGACATTCCGCAGTCCGGATTTGCAGCGGTCGTGGTTTTTCCGGCGGTTTGCCACCGATTCCGAAAATTCGGGGGTATTTCTGAAAGTTTATGATGCCAACGGCCGACTCCAGTGGGAATTGACCGCCGAAGCGGCGACATACGATGAGGCGCGCGGCTGGGTCTTTCACAATGCGTTGCAGATCCCGTACAGTCCGGACGGGCTGATGCCGCTGCATACCCAGCGGTATGAGAAATTTGAACTGCCGAAAGAGGCCGCGCCGGAAACGCCGATGGATATTTTCAACGCCTCCGCCCGCGAAGTCGATGATTTGCCCAGTTGGGCGATCCTGGGGTTGCTGAAGCGCAATCCCAACATGCCGGAGGCGATGAGCGCGGTTTACTGGTCGGTGTTCTATTACCGGATCGCATTCCCCTGGTCGTGTCTGCTGGCGGTTTTTCTCGGGATCCCGCTGGCGACCCGGAATGAACGCTCCGGAAGCATTCTGGCCATGATCACCGCGGTGATGGTTATTGTGATTTATGTCTTTATTTCGCAAATGTTTCTGCTTTTCGGCAAACAGGGGCTCCTGCCGCCGGTGGTGGCCGGGCTGCTGCCGACGGTGTGTTTTATGGGTTACGGTTATTACCGGGTGTTTCATAATCAGGCATGAGGCATGGAATGTTGGATGCGGAGGCAAAAGCGGCGGTATTGCGTTATGTGCGTGCTGCCATAGCGGCGGAATTCGGCGGACCCGAACCGCTGTTGCCCGATGATGCGGTGCTGGCGGCACCGGGCGCGTGTTTCGTTACGCTGTCCTGCCGCGGCAATGGCGAATTGCGCGGCTGCATCGGCAATTTGCAAGCCTTTGAGCCGCTGGCGGATAATCTCCGGCGCAATGCTGTGAATGCGGCGATCGGGGACCCGCGTTTTCCCGCGCTTGAACCGGGGGAATTGGATGAAGTCCGGATCGAGGTTTCGGTTTTGAGTGAACCCCGGTCCATCGCGGCGGTGGCGGACTTTGAGCCGGGCCGGGACGGGATCATTTTGCAGTTGAACGGGCGGCAGGCGGTTTTTCTGCCACAGGTCGCCAGTGAACAGGGCTGGGACCGGGAAACGACATTGTCCTGTCTGGCACGCAAAGCCGGTCTGCCGGTGGATGCGTGGCGGGACCCGGCGTGCCGATTTTGGGTTTTTACGGCAGAGGTCTTTGGCGAAGAGGCCGGAGAACCGGTGTCATTTTGAAAGGATTGAGTTGAGTTATGGATGCACGGTATAATATGGCTCCCGATCGGGTGCTGAAGTTGTGGCCCTTTGTCTGCCGGGCGGATGAGCCGGGCGAAAACGGGGATTTTCAGCCGGAACTGGAGGTTTTTCTGCATCCGGACGGGTTGTTGCGTCCGGCCATCGCCATTTGTCCCGGCGGGGCTTACATGTCGCGCGCGCCGATCGAATCGGCAGTGATCGCCAAACGCTTCAATACATTGGGGTTCCACGCATTTGTCATTCAGTACCGGGTGGCTCCGTACCGTTATCCGGCACCGCAGCAGGATGCCATCCGGGCGTTGCGGCTGATCCGCGCCCATGCGGAGGAATGGAATGTGATTCCGCATCAGATCACGCTGTGCGGCTTTTCGGCCGGCGGGCATCTGACGGCCAGTGTCGGGACCATCGGCAGCCGGGTCGATGCCAATGCCGGAGATGAGATCGACCGCTTCAGCGGCCGCCCCGATGCCCTGATCCTGGGATATCCGGTGATCGGTTTTTCAAAGGAATGGGGACATCGCGGCAGCGGCGACAATCTGCTGGGCGGAGATTGTTCGGAAGAACGCCGTCAGGAATTTGAATTGCATCGTTTTGTGACCGCCGATACCCCGCCCGCTTTTCTCTGGCACACGGCTGATGATCCGGGTGTGCCGGTGGTCAATTCGCTTCATTTCGCAAACGCTCTGGCGGCGCATAAAGTGCCGTTCGGTCTGCATATTTTCCCCCATGGCCCGCATGGACTCGGACTGGGGGATTCGGCGGCGGATGTGGCCGTGTGGACCGCGCTGGCCAAACAATTTCTGGCCGAAGGCATCGGATTGGTTTTTCCGGGAAAGGCGGAATAAGTGCAGATGCGCAAATACAGCCGGGCGTTGCAGACGGCCAATTTCAAACGCGATTATGTGACCGTGCTGGCGGTGGTGATTTTTTTCCTGATCGTGATCGGGGAATTGGCTCTATCGATCAGCATACCGGTTTATTTTGTCCGGTCGGATCTCTGGGCGGTCCAGTTGGCCCGTCAGTCGCTTCACCGGGATTTCGATTCACTGCGGCAGCGCAGTCGCCGGTTGGAAGAAAAAGGAACCTTGAAAGACTCCATCGCCGGAGATGAAAATCAATTGGTGTTGTGGAATTTGAATATGATGGCGCATTATTTGCGGGCGCATCGCGATACCATGCCGCCGGAACAGGCTGCCGCCATCGCCCGGGATCTGAAGGGATTCAACCGGATCCATCTGCGGGCATCGAAAAAACAACCGTACAACCGGATCGAGAAATTGGATTTGCAACCGGCTCTGGAGCGGCTGGCAAAGGAATTGGAACAGAAAGGTACTGCTGGTGAAAAATAAGGATCTGTTGACTTTGTTGGATCGGTTCGCCGGTCGCCGGGTGGCGGTGGTCGGTGATCTGATGCTGGATGTCTATTGCTGGGGACGGGCAGTGCGGCTTTCGCCGGAAGCCCCGGTGCCGGTGGTGGAGGTCGAGCGGGTTTCCCACAGTCTCGGCGGTGCCGCCAATGTGATGCGTAATCTGGTCACGCTGGGCGCGGAGGCCGTGGCTTTCGGTATGGTCGGTGACGATGAAGACGGCAAAACCGTGCTGGACGAGTTGGACCGTTACGGGGTCGACCGGACATTTGTGCTGGCCGATCCGGCGAGGCGTACCACCCGCAAACAGCGAGTCATGGCCGGAACCCAGCAGTTGTTGAGGATCGATCAGGAATCGCTGGCTCCCGCTCCGGCGGATCTGCGGGAAAAATGGTTGGCTGGTTTGCTGGCGGCGATCCGGGAACGGCGGATCGATGCGGTGATCTTTGAGGATTATTGCAAAGGTGTGCTTTCGGCCGAATTGCTGGCGGCCGTGACGGAAGAAGCCGCCAAATACGATATCATCACCGCACTGGACCCCAAGCCGGGCAGTCTGATGCCGGTGCCGGGGTTGACGGTACTCAAGCCGAACCGGGTCGAGGCGTGCGCCATGGCGGAAATGAGCGTGGCTGACCGCGACCAGGCCGGGCTCGATCAGGTGGCATCCGTGCTGCAGAAGCGTTGGCAGCCGGAATATCTGCTGATATCGCTGGCGGCCGAAGGCATGGCCCTTTACCGGAACAATGGACAGCCGACCCGGATCCCCACCCGCGCCCGCGAGGTGTATGATGTGTCGGGGGCCGGTGATACCTTGATCGCCGCGTTCACGCTGGCGTTGTCTGCCGGCGGCAATCCTGAATGGGCGGCGGAGATCGGCAATCATGCCGCCGGGATCGTGGTCGGAAAAATCGGTACCGTGCCGGTGACAATGGATGAATTGAGAAAGGTTTTGATATGAACGGCAAAAAAGTGATCGTGGCCATTCCCGCCCGTTACGGGAGTACCCGTTTCCCCGGTAAACCGCTGGCTCTGTTGGCCGGTAAACCGATGATCCAGCATGTTTACGAAAAAGCGGCCGCCAGTTGCGCCGATGAAGTGATCGTGGCGACAGACGATCAGCGGATCGCGGATGCCGTGGCCGGTTTCGGCGGCGTGGCGGTGATGACACGCAGTGATCATCCTTCGGGGAGCGACCGGATCCAGGAAGCGGTGGCCGGGCGCGGTGCCGATGTGATCATCAATGTCCAGGGCGATGAACCCCTGATCCCGACGGCTCTGATCGATGAATTGATCCGGGTGATGACGGCTGATCCGCAGCCGGAAATGGGGACGGTTGCTGTGGCGGCCGCGCGGGAGAAAATGCAGGACCCGAACCGGGTGAAAGTGGTGTTCGGTGCCGATGGCAACGCGCTGTATTTCAGCCGTTCGATGATCCCGTTTTTGCGTGACGGCGGCAGTGATCCGGGCGTGTTTCTCCATTGGGGGATCTACGGATACCGGAGCGATGTATTGGCGAAATTTGTCAAACTGCCTGCCGGGAAACTGGAGAATTGCGAAAAACTGGAACAGTTGCGGGCGTTGGAAAACGGTATCCGTATCCGGGTGATCACCGCGGATTGCGAAAGCATCGGCGTGGATACGCCGGAAGATCTGGTCGAGGCGGAACAGCGGTTGAAAGGGGTGCTGTGATGGTGCCGGTACAAGTCGGAAATGTGGTGATCGGCAACGGCACCCCCGTACTGCTGGGCGGGCCCTGCATGGCCGAATCGCTGGAATTGTGCTGCGAAGTGGCGGCATATTTGAAAGAATTGACGGCGGAACTCGGGATCGGTTACATTTTCAAAGCGTCCTATGACAAAGCGAACCGCAGCAGCGGTTCGACCCGTCGCGGACCCGGCCGGAAGGTCGGTCTGGAATGGCTGGCCGAGGTGAAGGCCCGGTATCAGGTGCCGGTTTTGACCGATATTCACGAAAGTTCCGATGCCGCCCCGGCGGCCGAAGTGGTGGATCTGCTTCAGATCCCGGCTTTTTTGTGCCGTCAGACGGATCTGTTGACGGCGGCGGCCCGGACCGGATTGCCGGTCAATGTCAAAAAAGGCCAGTTCATGGCTCCGGAGGATATGAAGGGCGCGGTCGAAAAAATACACGGCGCCGGGGGCAGTCAGGTCATGCTGACGGAGCGCGGGTCGTCATTCGGCTACCACAATCTGGTGGTGGATTTCCGTTCGCTGCCGGTCATGCGCGGATTCGGGGTGCCGGTGATCTTTGATGCCACGCATTCGGTACAATTGCCGGGCGGGCAGGGCGGTTCATCCGGCGGCAATCGGGAATTCATCCGGCCGTTGGCCCGGGCGGCGGCGGCGGTGGGGATCGATGGGATCTTTGCCGAGGTGCATCCGCACCCCGATCAGGCATGGTCGGATGGCCCCAATTCGCTGGATTTCCAGGCGATCCGCCGGGTGTTGCAGGATTATGTCGCTTTGGCGCAGGGTGTTGCCGTATGAAGATATGGGCAATCGGGTTGGCCGGGCTGATGCTGGCCGTGACCGCCGTGGCGGACAATGCGCTGGCAGATCTCCGCGGGTTCCGGACGCTGTCGTCCAAAGTCCCGCTTTACAGCGGCCGCCATCTGCAGTTGGTGGTTTACAGTCCGCAATCGGAACAGCAGGGCGGGTTGCTGGTGGCAAAAGAACCGGTGATGGATATCATCCGGCGCGGTGCCGATATCAACAGCATCACGACCGGCCCGGATACGCAGATTTATCCGCTGGGGACCGAATTGCCGGAGTTGTTCCGGTTCTGGAGTCAGCGGCTGTTCAGCGATGGCGTGGTGCGTGCGGAACGGGCCGATATTGATCAGTCGAGCGGACATATCGTCGGCGATGGGGTGATCCGGTTCCGGTCCCCGGTGCTTGATCTTGACGGGGTCGGTTTCGACGGGGATTATCTGAACCGGAATCTGGCGGTCAAAAAGCAGGTCGTTGCGTTGTTGCGTGCTGATTCCTCCAATCCGCTCAAGTATGTCAAAAGCAAACTGCCGGTTCCGGCGACCGGGGAGGCGACCCGGATCACCGGGGATTCGCTGTTTATTGATTTCGACGGGGGCGCGATCACGCTGACCGGCAATGTCCGCATCCGGGACCGGCGGATGACCGGTACCTGCGACCGGATGGAGATCCGGTTGATGCAGAATGTCAACCGGAACAGGGAAGACGGGCTGGCCGGGAGTTTTTCGGTCGATGGCGTGGAAGAGATCACGCTGACCGGGCATGTCCATCTGGAAGCTGTGTCGGAAAAGAAACAGGATGTCAGGCAGTTCGCCACGGCTGAAAAAGCGGTGATGTATCCCCGCACCAAGACGGTGGTTCTGACCGGTTCGGATCATACCAATCCGGTCCTCCGGCAGGGCGAAAATTCGCTCAGCGGTCAGGAGATCTGTTACTCCGGCACAACCGGGAAACTGGAGATCCGTCGGCAGGGGCGGATGGCGTATCTGCGGGAAGACAAAAACGGCGTCCGCAAGATG
>JAFQLP010000158.1 GCA_017414565.1 Lentisphaeria bacterium
GCTGTTGCTCACCTTTTTTGAGGTTTGGCAACAGCCCCTTTCTTTTTGCATCAGCGCGGGCGCCGGCCGGATCACGCCAAAACGGTCAGCCGTTTTCTCCGCCGGACCGCCGCAACCGGGCCGGATGCCGGGTCAGAGATCTTTCATCCGGGCGGATTTGCCGATCAGCGACTGCTGACCCTTCTGCAAGCCCTGCATGCCTCTCAAATAAGCCGTAACATAAAACGACACATCGGTTTCTTTTTCGCCGTCAGCATACTCGGTTTCCACCTGCACTTCGGCGGCCACCTCCCAGCAGTGCAACTGACGCACCAGGGCAAAGGTGTGATCGGTGACGAATCCGGCGTACACATCATAGGTCATGGAATAAGCACCGAATGTACGGCGGTCCGGGGTCAGCGGGGCCCGCACCCCCAGCGTGATCGTCTGCTCCTGTTTCAGATTGTATTTGTCAAAGGCACTGCCGGACTCAAGATCCAACAGCGAACTGCCCATGGAGTAGGAAGAACGGGAGCGGTAGATGTTTTTGTAATCGTAACGCAGCAGAAACACCAGATCCCGGATCGGCTCATAGGTCAGCATCAGATTCCACCGGTTCAGCCAATCGAGATACAGGCCGGGGTGGCCCACATTGCGGCCCCGCCGGTAAACATCGTCCGAAACCCCTTTGATATCGTCGTGACCGCCCAGATCGACCGAGAAAAAGGTCGAAAGTTTCAAGCCCTTCAACGGCTCCGTGGTCAATTTGGTGCAGAAATCGCCGACATTGTTGTAGCCGTCTTCGGTGCGGAGATGGAAATCCCAGTAGTTCTCCATCGTCAGATAATTGGCGATCACACCATCCCGGCGGGTCTGCAGACGGTTGATCAGACCGAACCGGATGAAATGCTGTTCCTCGATGCGATCGATATCGTCAAAATAATACAGATGATCCCGGCTTTCGGTTGGTTCCGGGATGTAGGTGTAATTCACATACGGGATCACCACATGCCGCAGGCCGTCGAGCTGCAGCCAGTAGTTGCGGGCATCCTGCCAGGTGCCGTAAATATGGGTGTTGGCCTCCACCCCGAATTCCCCGACGAAACGGAACCGGCTGCCGCCCTCGTCATCATAATCCTCGGACCAGTAGCGGCGGGTGTATTCTTCGGTATCATTCAACAGCAGCAGGGCCAATTCCTGCTCGTCGATCTTGTTTTCGGATGAATCCGTATAAGCCGTCATCCGCAACCCCGCCCGGGGGATGATGTTGACAAAATCAAATTTGACCGGATAGTACAGGAAATTCACACTGTCGAACCGGCCGCTGCGGTATTCGTAGGGCGTTTTCCAGTTGTGGCGGTCGTTGTAATCGCGCCACGCCCGTTCATAATAACCGACCGAATGCTGGCCCTGGTAGTAGATGTTGGTATCACCCAATTCCTGCCGCTGAACATCGATCCGGAAACTGGGCAGTTCCTCCACGGTGGAGAAAAATTGATTCACCTGCGGCCGCACATACAGCGAAGTTGTAAAGTGGTCGAACTGTTTTTCCAATGCCGCAAATGTCGCCGGTTCCGGATCGCCGGAATAAAGTTGCGGGAAAAAGTCTTCGGTAAAAAACGGATCGCTCTGCCAGTTGAAACTCCCGCGGAGATCCAGCGTCGGCGTGATGTGGCTCACATGATCCAGCCGGAAAATGAACCGCTGATACGGGATCTCTATGCCATATTTCCGCGGATCGGTCGATTCGTAACGGTCGGTATCGTAGATCCCGTAGGCAAAAATACCGGTGCGGGAATTTTCCACATTCACATCGGTTTTCACCCCGTACCCGAAACCGCGTTTTTCATACCAGTCGGCGTAGAACCGCGCCGATGTATCCGGGTAATCCATAAAGCGGAACCGCTTGGACATGTTGATGAAAAATCCCAGATCCCCGCTGCGCCCGGTCTGGAACTGGAACAGGCTCAAGGTTTCGTCTTTGGGCTTGTAAAAGTAGGGCAGCCACAGCACCGGGACCCCGTAAATATTGACCGTGCAATTGGTCGCCAACACGGTGTATTCGCCATATTCCCGCTCGACTTCATCGCGATCAAAATTGCCGACATCGTAGGGGCGGATCTCCGCACTGCCGCAACGCAGCGAATAATGCGAATTTTCGCTCTCCAGGTATTCGCAATTGCTGATTTCGGCGGCTTCGAGCCGGATGATACCGTTGGCCTGACGGTGCCCGGAACGCGCCCGGCAGATCATATTGCCGAACTGCATTTCCGCTTCAAAAAACTGAAACACGCCCGTATCCAGATTGCCGGAAAGCGACGCCGCCCGGATCCGCCCGGTGTTACGCCGGACACTGATATTGATCTTCTGTTCCCCGTAAACATCGGTCACGACATCGAGGACATCGATCTTCACCCCGGCCCGGCGTTCCCATTCTTCGAGTTGATCGACCGTGACCGCCATCCGGGTATTCTGATTGAACACCAGTTCCAGATTGCCGCGGGCATCAAAATCGTGGTTTTCAGAATTGATGACCGCTTCGTCGGCCCGGATCTCGTAATCCCCGGCCGGCACATGGACATTGCCGCGGACGATCAGGTTTTTGCCGGACATTTCCCAGTGATCGGCCCGGACACTGCGCAGATCCCGCAACACGGCCCGGCGGCTGACCGCGGACAGCGAAGCAGCCTCGGAGGTCTGGACAAAACCGATCACAGCAACCGCCGTCAAGGCCGCTAACCACATTTTCATCCCAGTCCGCATAACTCTGTTACCATCCGTTGTTTTCAGCCAACCGTATCTGTTCCGCCGCGGGTTCAGGCGGCATCAACTCCGGCCCCGTCTTCCGACCAGGCCTTCAACCGGGCTTCGATGAATTCAATCGTTTTCTGCTGGACCTCGCGGCCATTGCCGGAGGGCATCATCGCCGGACCGAACTCGAACCAGACATCGCGTTCCGGATGGATCGGCCCCAGGTCCTTGATCAGACGGCCATTGCCGAGAAAATCGGTTTTCAACGCCACCGGCACCACCGGCACCCCCGCCGCCAACGCCAGTTTCACCCCGATGGAACTGAACTGCGCCGGATCAAAGACCGCCGCCCGCGTCCCCTGCGGAAAAATCACCACGCTTTTGCCGCGGCTCACGCGTTCTTTGCCCTCGGTCAGCACGGTGCGCAGATCTTCGCGGGGATTGGAGCGGCCGATCTGAATGGCCTCCAGCCCGGTCATGATGTTGCGAAAATGCGGGATCTTCATCAGCGATGCTTTGACCACAAATGTAAAGTCCACATATTTCCGGATGATCGCATGCATCACCGCGGTTTCCAGCAGGCTCATGTGATTGCCGACCAGCACCACCGGCGCGCCATTCAGGGCTTCGAGGTTCTCGATCCCGCGCACATGCACCCGGCCGCCACACCGTTCAATCAGGCGGATATTGCGGGACGAATGAAAAATCTGGGCCGCCCCGTCACAGCGGCCGGCCCGGAAGAGCCGTCCGGTCTTGCTGAAAATATCGAAATTGAACCAGTAAAAATACCAGCGTCCGAACACGCGGGACCAGAATGCCCGGCGATTTCCCGGGGCGGTATCGTAATTTCCGTTCCCCCAAATGTGTCTTTTTTCGGTCATGAATCATCCATGGGTTGTCAGGTGATAAAAACAATAATCTCGCCATACTATATCATCGAAACACCACAAGGTCAATCAAAAACCCGTTTTTCTGCTGTTTTTCCGTGGAAAAAACGGTGTCCGCGAAGTATAGTATCCGCCGTTGACAGGCACAGGAGACAAGCGATCATGGGTGTGGAAATCGAACGGAAATTTCTGGTGACGGATGATTCGTGGCGCAGTGCCGCCACCGAAGCGATCCCGATGGAACAGGGCTATCTGGCCGGATCCGGTGTCACCGTCCGGGTCCGCCGCAGCGGCGACCGGGCATGGCTGACGATCAAAGGCCCCACTGCCGCCGGGGGGATCTCCCGCCGTGAATTCGAATACCCCATCCCGGTCGGCGATGCCGTTGACATGTTGACCCGTTTCTGCGGCGGCGGCACGCTTTCCAAAATCCGTTACATCGTGCCGTACAAAGGCTTCCGGTGGGAGGTCGATGTCTTCTCCGGTGGCCTGGAGGGACTGGTCACGGCGGAACTGGAATTGTCTTCGCCGGACGAAGATTTCCCCCGGCCGCCGTGGCTCGGCCGGGATGTCAGCACCGATCCCCGTTACCGCAATCGTTTTCTGGCGGCGGAACTGCTGCGCAAAAGCCGCGCCTGATATTTGCCAATCCGCACCGGAAATGCTATATTAATAGCATGTTGTAAAACCATGATCGGAGCCAACCCCCGGGATTTGCGGCCTCTCCAACCGCTTTGACAATAATTATGAGCGATCTTTCCCTGATTAGAAATTTCTGTATCATCGCCCACATCGACCACGGCAAATCGACCCTGGCCGACCGCCTGCTGGAATTCACCGGCACGGTCGCCGCCCGGGATTTGCAGAATCAGCTGCTCGATGATATGGACCTTGAGCGTGAGCGCGGCATCACCATCAAATCCCACCCGGTCCGGATGACCTATCATTCCCAGGACGGCAATGACTATGAATTCAATCTCATTGACACGCCCGGACATGTGGACTTTTCCTACGAAGTCAGCCGTTCCCTCGGTGCCTGTGAAGGTGCCCTGCTGCTGATCGATGCCACCCAGGGGGTGCAGGCCCAGACCGTTGCCAATGTCACACTGGCATTCAAGCAGGATCTCCGGGTGATCCCGGTCATCAACAAAATCGACCTGCCGGCGGCCGACCTGCCGCTCTGCCTTGATCAGATGGAGGAGATCCTGGCCATCCCCCGCGACGAAGCACTCTATGTCAGCGGCAAAACCGGCGAAGGCGTCCCCGAATTGCTGGAGGCGATCATCCAGCGGATCCCGCCGCCGGTCATGCCGGAAGCCCCCGGCTCCAGTGCGCTGATTTTTGACTCGGCCTACGACTCCTACCGCGGGGTGGTGGTGGATGTCCGGGTCCATAAAGGCAATTTCAAACGCGGCGACCGGATCCGGCTCTTCAGCAACCGGTTGGAAAGCGAAATCAAGGAAGTGGGCGTATTTTCCCCCGAAATGAAAGCGGTCGATACCCTCGGCCCCGGTTCGGTGGGGTACATGATCCCCAACATCAAAAGTTCATCCGACACCCGTACCGGCGACACCATCACCCGGACAGCGGAACCGTGCAGCGATCCCCTGCCGGGCTTCCAGACCATCCGTCCCATGGTTTTCAGTGGGATCTATCCCATCGACACGGCGGATTACGACCAATTGAAAGCGAGCATGGGCAAACTCCAGCTCAACGATGCCGCGTTCTTTTATCAGGCGGAAACATCGGCCGCGCTCGGCTTCGGCTTCCGTTGCGGTTTCCTCGGCCTGCTGCACATGGAGATCATTCAGGAGCGTCTGCGTCGGGAATACAACATGGATATTATTGCCACCTATCCCAGCGTGATCTATCATGTTTATCTGAAAGACGGCTCCATGGTCGAAGTCGATAACCCCGTGTATCTGCCTGACCCCAGCGGTATCGA
>JAFQLP010000159.1 GCA_017414565.1 Lentisphaeria bacterium
TGGTGGAGCAGAAGAGACTCGAACTCTCGACCCTCACACTGCCAGTGTGATGCTCTAGCCAACTGAGCTACTGCCCCATTTCATTGTATGAGATTACAATACCCCCTTTTCAGAAAAAAGCAAGCGTTTTTCCTGAAAAAAAACAATTTTTTTACGCATCCACGATGGCAAACATCATCGTGATCTCAAAAACCACCTTGCCATCCACCGTTATCCGCCCGCTTCCCTTGCCAAACCGTCCGCGGCCCGTCGGCAGACTGATGTCGCATACCAACTGATCCCCCGGGTACACCGGCGCAAAACTTTCCGCCCGCTCGATCGACATGAAATAACCGATCTTACCCTGGTTTTCCGGACGGCTCAACACACTCGCACAACCGGACTGCGCCATGATTTCACTCATAATGGAATCCGGCAGCACCGCGTAACTTTCCGCTTTGGCAAAAAACGGCTCGTTGACACTCAAATTTTTGGTCGCAAACACGCGATCCCCTTCGATCCGGGCCAGATTGTCGATCAAAAGGAACGGAAAACGGTGCGGAACCATCTTTGCGATCCCGCTGACATCCGCCGCCGTCGTTTCGTCTTTGTCAAACTCATTCCACAATGCCGGCAACGCCGCCGGTGCCGAAAGCGGACGCACCGCCAGCGTCAATTTCGCCTCGCAGGTCACGCCGCCTTTGCTGCTGACTTTCGTGGCATAGGTGATCCGGTCAGCTTCGGCCGAAACCTCTTCGGCTTCCACCAGAATACGATCACCCGGCAGATTCGGCTTCCGGAACTTGATCTTTTCCTGCAGCTGCAGATAGACATCTTTTTCGCTTCCGGGGTCCAGTTTCGGCCGCGCCAGCAATTCGCAAAGCTGTTTCATAGCTTCCACCTGAAGCACCCCCGGCATGATGGGGTGATCCGGAAAATGCCCCTGAAAAAACAGTTCATTGATGGTCAAGCCCTTGACCCCGCGGGCATGGGTGGCATCGATGATCTCCGCCCGGTCAAGCAGCCGCAATGAACGGCTGTACGGCAATGCGGCATCCAATTCCGCCCGATTCAAAATATGACTCATTTTGCACACTCCTGTTGTTGCTTTGCGCCGGCGATTGCCTGTTCCAACTGTCCGGCCAACTCCACATTGCGGGGATGCCCCGGCTTGATGGCGATAACCGTCCCCTTCACCCGGCAGCCGCAGAGGTAAAGATCCCCCACCATATCCAATATTTTGTGCCGCACCACCTCGTTCCCGTAGCGCAGCGAATCCCGGCAAATGATCGCCCCGTCGTGGATGATCGCCGCGGCATCCAGACTGCCGCCTTTGCACAACCCCATCGACAACAGCATCTGCAGATCGCTGTACTGGACAAATGTCCGGGCTCCGCAGATCTCCCGCCGGTAAATTTCCTGTGTGATCTCGGTCTGATAAAACTGCGGATCGAACGGACACCCGGCAAACGAAGTCGTACAGGCGATCTCCAGTTTGTCACCGGGCAGGATCACCACCTTGGTCGCGCCCCCATCCACAAAAAACGGCCGGTCCGGCGCAAAGATTTTCGCCTCCGCCTCCTGCTCGACCACCCCGGCCTCTTCGATCATTTCCACAAAACTCAAGGCACTGCCGTCGGCGATCGGCGGCTCCATGCCGTCCATTTCCACGATCGCATTGTCGATGCCGTAGGCGTGCAGAGCCGACATGATGTGTTCCACCGTAAACACCACGGCAGCCCCGTCGGCAATGGTCGTGCCGCGCCGGACATCGATCACCCGGGAGGCCAGAGCCCGCACCTCCGGACCGCCGGGCAGGTCGATCCGCCGGAACACGATCCCGGTATGACAGGGGGCCGGTTGCAGACGGACTTTGGTCCGCGCCCCGGAATGAAGGGAAATCCCCGAATATTGTGAAGTGTTTTTAACGGTTTTCTGTTTTTCCATAAAGACACACGGTTTTCCGGTTGAAAAATGATAACAACATGACATAATATAGTTGTATTTGTTTTAAAAGTAAAGTAAATGGAGAAAAAAGCAGCCCTGCTGCCCTCCGGGAGCCTGTTTTTCATGAATACTGCATCACCGCTCCGGCTCATTGCCGTTACCGGGCCGACCGCAACCGGCAAAACCAAACTTGCGGTCGAACTTGCCCGCCGCTTTCACGGCGAAATCGTATCGGTCGATTCCCGGCAGGTCTATCGCGGTATGGATCTGGGGACCGGCAAAGACCTGGAGGATTACGGCGATATCCCCTGTCATCTGATCGACATTGCCGATCCCGGCGAAATCTACGATCTGTCGCGGTTCGTCCGCGATGCCTGGCAGGCTATGGAGGACATTGAATCACGCCGGCGGCTGCCGATCCTGTGCGGCGGCACCGCCATGTATCTGGATGCCCTGCTGCGCGGCTACCGTCTGCCCGGCGGCAAACGCGCGGCCCATGCACCCCATCACCGGACAACGGAGGACAAAGCGGCCCCGCCGTCATTTCAGCCGCCGCGCCCCATCGAGGCCCTGACGATCGGCGTTTATTACCCGCGCGAAACCGTCCGCCGCCGGATCGAAGAACGCTTGGATCAGCGTCTTGCCGCCGGTATGATCGACGAAGTGCGCGGCCTGCACGAAGCCGGTGTGTCCTACGAAAAACTGGAATTTTTCGGTTTGGAATACCGGGAGATCGCCCGTTTCCTGCAGGGTCAGTGCGATCTGCCCGCCATGCGGCAGACATTGCTCGACCGGATCCGTCAATTTGCCAAACGGCAGGATGTTTTTTTCCGTAAAATGGAGCGCGAAGGTCTCCGCATCCACTGGTGCCGGGCCGGAAACGATCCCGATCCGGCCGCACTGGCCGCAACATTTCTGGCGGGCCAACCGGTTCCGGAACCCGCCCTGCGGATGCTCGATATCCATTACGGAAAAATCCAACCATGATCCGGCCGTATCTGACTCCGGCGTACCGCACGCTGATCTGCGGCATCATGCTTTTGCCCGGTCTGCTGATCGTGACCGGGTGCCGGGCGGTCCTGCCGATGGATCTGACGGCGGCCGGAGCGTGGCGACCGGCGGTCGCGATCCCGGTTGCCGTGATCGCCGGATGGATCACCGCCCGCCTGACAGCCGGAGCATCTTTCCGGCAATTACTGACGGCACTGCTGACGGCATTGCTCCCCCTGCCATTTGTCCTGACCCCATCCGTCACGATCTGGAGTACGGCGGCGGCGGTTGCCGGATTGAGCTGGACGGCTTACCGGGTCCTGCTGCTGGCACCGGCACTGCCGGGGATCGGCGCGTGGTGCCGCCGCCGGATCACCCCCCGCGCCGGAATGTGGATCGTGACGGCGGCATCCCTGACAGCCGCGCTCGCCGCGTTTGCGGTTTACCGGGAGGCGGTGCTGCGCCAATATCTTTTCTGGGAGGACTGGGGAATCTTCAATGAAACCGCGTGGAACACCCTGCATGGCCGTTTCATGGCGTGCGACATCCACTACGGGGAAAATTTCTTCGGCGATCATTTCATGCCCGGCTTTTACCTCGTTTTTCTGCCGCTGCTGGCCTTGATCCGGTCGCCGCTGCTGTTGCCGGGCATGGCTTCGCTGGCTCTTTACGGCTCTGCCATACTGGTTTACCGGCTCGCCCGGGTCCTGCATCTGAAACCGGCAACGGCCCTGATCGCGGCGGCGGCCTATCTGCTTTATCCGGTCACGGCCAATCTGAATCTGTCCGGGCTGTACGGCAGTCATGTCATCACCTTTCTGATCCCTGTCATGCTGGCATTTGCCATTGCCTTCTGCAGCGGCCGCCGGAAAACCGCTTTTGCCCTGTTTCTTTTTTCGCTGACCATCAAAGAATCGGTCGCGGTGCTGTGGGTGGGCTGGGCCCTGATCGAAATGATAGCCGGCCGCCGGAAATTTGCGCTGTCGGTATTGCTGACCGCGGCGGTCTGGTTCGCACTGGTCACCGGCTGGATCATTCCCGCCATTGCCGGGGAATACCGTTACACGGAACATTATCAGGAACTGGGCGGCAGTACGCTGGCGGTGATCCTGTCGCCCCTGCTCCGTCCGGCGGCGTTCTGGGGGACACTGGCAACGCGTCACAATCTGCTGCTGATCGTGCTGTTGATCGTGCCGCTTTTTCCGGTCCTGCTCCGTGTGCCCCGCTTCGTCCCGGCGGCGTTGGTCGCCGTTGTAATCAACATGCTCCGCGGCAACCCGGCGGTGGTGAATCTGGCCATGCACCACAACACCGAATGTCTGGCTCTGTTGTCGGTGCTGACCGCCATCGGACTGGCGCATCACGGACGGCTGCCCGGCGACCGGCTGCTGGCCTGGGGACTGCCCGACCGGGCAGGACGGCGTTTGATGGCCCGGTCCGCAGCCCTGCTGCTGACGGCTCTGCTGGGCCACTGGTTCTATGCCCAGAGCTTCGGCAACTGCGTTTCCGTGACCCGGCTGCTGGGGCTTTTTCCGCGAAAACCGGAACTGGTGGATGCCGTCCTGACGGAGATCCCGCCGGGCGCAACGGTCGCTGCCGACCGCCGCAGTGCCACCATGGTCATGTTCCGCAACCGGATCGTACCGCTTGACCGGGCGGAAACGGCGGATTATGTGTATTACAACCGCCGGGCCGGTGATGCCGGCGGCGCGCTCCACCGCCGTCTGCTGAACGATCCGGCATACGGGCCTGTGTTCCGGCGCAACGATGGCGGCGGAGCCTATTGGCTTTTCCGGCGGGGCGCGCCGCGACCGGCCATGCCGACGGGCGAAATCCTGGATGATGCGGCGTGGCAACAGCAGCCGGGCGAACCGCTGGACTGCGGCGATCCGGCGTTCTCCATCAAAGTTCTTCCGGTGGAAATGAACGGCCGCCGCTACCTCCGTTTTGCGGCCAGAAAAAATGCCCCGGCCGGGGATGACGGGGAATTTCAAGTCACGCTCCGGAGCGGCGGCTCCACCCGCTATTTCTCAATCTTTTACGGCAATGGATGGCGGGCCGCCGGCGATGCACAAATCGGTGAAGTCTTCGTTTTCGGCGCAGAGATCCCGGATGCGTGGGCATCGCTCGACGGACCGCCGGAGATAATTTACAGAAAAATTTGAACTCCGCTGTAACACCATGTATATTAAACAGGTATTGCTGAAAATACCGGAATGCAAAAAATGGAATCATTGGATATGAAAAAAATCATTGTCACCGGCGGGGCCGGGTTTATCGGCTCGGCGTTGATCCGGTATTTGATCCGGGAAACTGACTGCACCGTCTGCAATCTTGACAAACTGACCTACGCCGGTAATCGGGAAAGCCTGAAAGAAGTGGCCGATTCGCCGCGTTACTCCTTTGCCCATCTGGACATCTGCGACCGCGAAGGCGTGACCCGGCTGTTTGCGGAATTCCAGCCGGATACGATCATGCACCTGGCGGCGGAATCTCATGTGGACCGTTCCATTGATGCCCCGCTGGAATTTGTCCGGACCAATGTCCTCGGCACCGCCAATCTGCTGCAGTGCGCGCTGGAATACTGGCGCGGCCTGCCGGAGGAACGGCAGACGGCATTCCGGTTCCAGCATATTTCGACCGATGAAGTTTACGGTTCGCTGGGCGAAGACGGGTTCTTTGCGGAAACCACCCCCTACGACCCGAAATCGCCCTACTCCGCCAGCAAAGCCTCCAGCGACCACATGGTCCGTGCCTGGGGGCATACATTCGGTATGCCGGTATTGATCTCCAACTGCTCCAACAACTACGGGCCGTACCATTTTCCGGAAAAACTGATCCCGCTGGTGATCCTCAATGCGCTCGACGGCAAACCGCTCCCGGTTTACGGACGCGGGGCCAATGTCCGCGACTGGCTCTATGTGGAGGATCACGCCAAAGCATTGTGGCTCATCAATCAGCGCGGTGTTCCCGGCGAAACCTACAACATCGGCGGCCATAATGAACGCACCAATCTGGAGGTGGTCGAAACGATCTGCCGGATCCTGGACGAACTCCGCCCGAAAACCGCTGGCCGTTATGCCGATCAGATCACCTTTGTGGCGGACCGGCCGGGCCACGATCTCCGGTACGCCATCGATGCGACCAAATTGACCCGGGATCTGGGCTGGCATGCGGAAGAAAATTTTGACACCGGTATCCGCAAAACCATTCAGTGGTATCTCGATAACGCCTGGTGGTGGGAACCGATCCGGGCCCAAAAATACGCCGGAGAACGGCTGGGGAAACAAAAATGAAAACCAACAAAGGCATCATCCTTGCCGGCGGTGCCGGCACCCGTCTGTACCCGTCCACCATGGTTGTGTCCAAACAGCTGCTGCCGGTCTATGACAAACCCATGATCTTCTACCCGCTGTCGGTGCTGATGCTGGCGGGGGTGCGCGATATTCTCATTATCTCCACGCCCTCCGACATTCCCCGTTTTGAGCAGCTGCTGGGCGACGGGACCCGTTGGGGATGCCGCATTTCCTACGCGGTCCAGCCCCGTCCGGAGGGGTTGGCGCAGGCGTTTCTGATCGGCGAAGAATTCATCAATGGCGATCCCTGCGCGCTGGTGCTGGGCGACAACATCTTCTACGGTCACAGCCTGACGATGGAACTGGCGGACATTGAAAAATCGACCGAGGAATCGGGGGCATCGGTCTTTGCCTATCCGGTCAAAGATCCGGAACGCTACGGGGTGGTGGAATTCGATGCCAACCGCAAAGCCATCAGCATTGAAGAAAAACCGGCACAGCCCAAATCCCGTTTTGCCGTGACCGGGCTGTATTTCTATGACCGGAAGATCGTTGATATCGCCAAATCCATCAAACCGTCGCCGCGCGGCGAATTGGAGATCACCGACATCAACCGCCATTATCTGGCCGCCGGCGAACTCAATGTGCGGGTCTTGAGCCGCGGGACCGCCTGGCTCGACACCGGCACCCATGATTCGCTTCTGGAGGCCGGACAATTTGTGGCCGCCATCGAAAAACGTCAGGGGCTGACCATTGCCTGTCTGGAGGAAATCGCGTGGCGCAAAGGCTGGATATCGGCCGAAGCCGTCCGTGAACAGGCGGAATTGTACGGCAAAAGCCGCTACGGTACCTATCTGCGGGAAATCACCACATGCTAACCCCGCCGTCGCGGGGATGGCACAAACCGATCCCCGCGGCCCAACTGACCCTGATTTTTCTGGCCGGACTGACAGCCATGCGGTTTCTGCCGCTGGCGGCATTGCCGCTGGTACTCGGCATGATCTGGGTGGCCCCGCCGTTTGGTCATCTGCGGGCCAAACTGACCCGTAACATCTACTGTTTCCAGCCCCGGCGGCAATTGGTCTCGCTGGGGTTGCTTTATTTGACCGCCCTGCCGATCCTGGCGGCGTGGCAGGTGCTGCTGCAATACCTCGGCATCCCTTTTGCCACGCAGCAGCCAGCGGTGGAAATGCTGCAACAGGCCAGCGGCTGGCGGCTGACCGTCCTCCTGATTTCGATAACGGTCCTGGCTCCGGTACTGGAAGAAATCCTCTTCCGGCGGGTCCTTTATGATCTGCTGCACCGATACTGCGGCGTGTGGGGCGGTATCATCCTGACATCCGCCATTTTTGCCGCCATCCATCTATTCCTGCTCGGATTCCCCATGCTCATGCTTTGCGGGGTGATTTTTCAACTGGCCTATCTGCGGAGCCGGTCGCTGACCGCCGCCATCGAACTGCACGCCGTGTTCAACACGATCGGCGTGATCACAGCACTGGTGACCGCCCCTTGAGATCCGCAGTTGCGCCCCATCTGCGGACCGGCTGCCGCGACCGGCAACCGGATCCGCCCGGGGGAGATATCACGCCAGCATCCCGGCCAACGCGCTCCGGTCGTCATCGGCATCGCCGCCGACAGCATCCGCCAGCGACATTTCCCGGATCGCGGCCGTCATCGCCTCCTGCCGCATGAAAAGCGACAGCGTATCTTCACCGGTGGTCAACTGCCAGTAGCATCCGGCAGCGGCATCGTACCACAAATCACCGTCGATCTCGACCGTTCCGGTGGTACCGTCGCTCAATGCCACGGTCACGGTACGGCCCGACAACTGTTCCACATTGTCGCAGACGATCAGTTTGTACGCGGTATCGGCTTTCAACTGGGCGGCATCCACGGCCAGCGTGATACTGACCGTATCGGAGGTCAGATCAAACGCTGTGGTATCGCGGAATGTCACCATGGCCGATGACGCAAAACCGGCAGAACGCGCCGTCAGGTCAAACGAATAAGAGGTTATCCCGGTATCCACCGTACCGCCGGTAAAGACCAGTGCGGCATCATTCGCCAGCGACAGGACATCAAAATTAGTGACCGGAGTCGCATCCAGCGAAATCGTCCCGGCGTATTTGGTAAAGGCCAGGGTCCGGGTACCGGCGATACCGCCGTCAATGGCACCATTCAGCGACAGGGTACCGACGCCGGTGAAATGCAGCGTGGCATCGCCAGAGGTATTGCTGCCGCTGATATCGCCTTTGACCGTGACACCGGCCGAGCAGTTGAAGGTGACTGTGACCGATTCTTCCGAAGAAGTCGCATCGGCCGCCCCCAGCGCGATCGAGCCGAAGGTGCCGGACAGTGTTGCGCTGTTGTGGGTCAGATAAAGTTCCGATCCCTTCTTGAAACTCCCCTTGACGGTCAGGCTGGCCGGTTTCCCGGTGAAAACAAGCGCGCCGAAGCCGCCGGCATTCAAGGTTTCCGGCATCACCCCTTTGGTGATGGTGACCGTGGTCAACGGGGCTTCTTCGGCGGTTTCCAGCGTGATCGTACCGGTGAACTCTTTCATGGTACAGCCGAATGTCATGCTGGCGGCAAAGACGATATCGCCTTTGCCTTTCAACGCCGGGGTGGAATCGCTGTCAACGCCCAGGAAATTGCTCGATTCACCGGCGAAGGTGACTTTACCGGCAATATCCCAGGCATCGGTGCGGAATGTCCGGTCGTAGCCGTTGAAGGTCACATCGCTATCTTTGTCGATCACGACCGAGGTGAATCCGTCAAACGAACCGGCATAACCGGTGGTGTATTTGACGAAATTCAACTTCCGGTCGCCGATGGCTTCCTCTTTCCGCATTTCCGCCCAGCCGTGGATGGTCCCGCCGAAGAGAGCAAAACCGCTGTCTTCCACCGAAGCGGTCAAGTTGATCGTGGCGTTGAACTGCACATTGTCAAACCAGATGTCACCGGAGATATCGATGGTCCCGGCATCGTCCCGGATCGTAATGGTGGCATCGCTGTCAACAAAAGATTCCAGACCGCCGGCATGGATCGTATCCACGACGATCGCCGCGGCTTCCGCTTCTTCCGATTCCGCCTTTTCGGTGATCAGATCAATGGTAACATCGCCGGAGAACCTGCCCTTTTTCCCCAGATCGCCGCCGTAAATGGTCCCGATGGTACCGCCCGTGATGGTCATCTGGAGGTTCCCTTCGGAACTGCCGCCATTGCCGCCGCCGACCAGCCGGTTGACCGTGCCGCCCTCCATGGTCAGCAACAGGTCGCCGGTCAGACTGCCGCCGTCAACCCCGCCGATGGCAACGGTATCAAACGCGTATCCGTCCACCAGGATCAGGCTGATCGCGTATTCTTTGGAATCGGCCGACTGGGAACCTCCCATGGTACAATCTTTGCCGCAACCGGCAAAAAATGAACCGAAATACCCCTGGCTTCCGAAAATCGAATCATCCAGTTTCAGCGAAACACTGGTTTCGCGGTACCATTTGTCAGCGGATGTCGCACAACCGCCGTAAATCAGTGTGCCGTTATTGGCGGCGATTTCAAGGTCGTCCGAACCGAAGAGAAACACGCGCGTCCCCTCGCCATCGATGGTCAGTTTGCCCGTGCCTCTGTGCCCGGCCAGCGCGGCCGTCGATGCCGTGCCGCCGGTGATCCGAACATCCCCGGTCAAACGGCTTTCCAGCAGCAATGTGACATCATCGCCCAGCCGGAACCCGTTGCCGTTGTAATCCGTCAGATCGCCGGTCAGCGAAATGGTCCCGGCACCCAGCGCGATCAAATCACCGCTGCCGCTCACATCGCCGTCAAAGATCATCGCATCGTCCCAGTCAAGCGCAAACGAAGCACCTTCTTCGATCGTCAGTTGGCCGGAGAATCCGGTGGTATCGCCCTCCATCACCACATCGCCGCTTTTCACCGCGATCGCCCCGCGGCCCGACACCGTACCGGCGGAGAAATCCAGACCGGAGGTGAAAATCAATGCCCCCCCGCCGAAATCGAAGCCGCCGACATCATGCCAGTTGCCGCCGGCAACAGTCAGGGAATTCCCGGCCAGATCGACCCGGGAAATGTTTGAAATATCGGCGGAAAAATCGTCATAGGATGCCGAAAAGAGCAATTCCGTACCATCCGCCGTACCGGCCCCATCGAGCGTTTTCACCAGCCCGCCGGCCAGTTCTACCACGGCCGATGCGACCCGCGCCGTCCGTTCACCCTCCACCGGTTCCACCGGATTGGCGATCGCCATCGAATCAATAACACCACCGGCGACCGTCACCGCCGCCCGGCCGGTCACCCAGGCATCATCCGCCGCAACCAGCAGGGAATCCCAGTGATTGTCACCCTCGAAATAAAGCACCACATCGCGGCCCACTGTGCCGCCGGAAATACCGGTAAAGCCCTGTCCCGAAGTGCGGACATTGAGCCAGACCGAACCGGCCACATCGCCCGTTACGGCCACATCACCGGCGGTCCCTTCCACAATGGCTTTGACCGAGATCTGATGCGCGGTATCGGAGTAACCGTACTGCGCGGCCGTAATGCTGCCGCCGCCGGAGAATACCGTGCCGGAAAGCGGAGCCCCGGTCATGTCGATCACCGAAGACCAGTGCATGGCGACCTGCCCCGTCTGCCCGATGGTCCCGCAGAGATACAGACCGCTGCCGTTCCAGATCAACCGGAATTCTTCATCATTGATCCGGATGCTGTCGCCATCGCAAACCAGCGTGATATCCTCTCCGGTCGTGGTCAAGCCGCCAACCGTAAAACTCTTGCCGCTCAACGACGACACCCCGGTCAACAGCAGCCAGCGGCTTTCTTCGCCCACTTCCGCCGAAGCGAAGCAGAAACGGTCCACATTCACTACCAGACTCACCGCATTGCTGTCCAGCCGGAGCGCATCGCCGCCGGACACCGTCAGCATGGCGGTATCCTGCAAAGCCGCACTCCGTCCGTCCTGCGAGAAAACAAGGGTATCAATGGCCGAACCGCTCACCCAGCCGGCCTCAAATGCAAGCGACGTATCGCCGGCGGCCGCCAGCGTGTCAATCGAGATCAATTTCCCGTCAAAACGGCCGCTGAAGTCTTTGAATGTGACGGTGGAGGATGCCGCTTCCCCGCGGATGGTGCCGCGGAACGCCGTATCACCGGTCAGCACGATTTCCGCCCTGCCGACCGTGGCCTGCCCGGCACCGCCGGTGCTGATCGTGCCGGAAAAATCCGCATCCTGCAACAGCACGACCGAATCAGTGACCGTATTGCCGCCCTTGCCCGCGGTCTTCCCACCGGCAAAGATCCGGACATCGTTCCAAATCCCGCCGTTCAGTGTCAGCGACACACTGTCATCGGTGCGCTCGCCGTGCCCACCGGCAAAGATGGTACCGCCGGAGATCTGTTCCCCGGTGATCGCCAGATCCCCACCGGCAAACAGCGCGCCGCCGTTCATATTCAATTTCATTTCCGCCACGCCGCTGGCCAGCAGCAGCAGACCTTTATCGAGCGTGACCGGCAGCAACACTTCCGCCCCCGTCGCCGCGGTCAGGCTCAAGGTCCCGCCGGACACCACCAGCGAACCGGCAAAATCTTTCATGGAGCCGCTCACCGTCACCGGTTTACCGGCACCGGAAACCATCAGCGCGGCATCGGCCCCGCCGGAGATCCCTGCCGCCACCGTACCGGCGGCCAACAGCACCAGCGTGCCATCCGCCCCCAGCGCAAACGAATCGGCCGAGTAGAACGAATCGTGTTTGATCCGGAGTTCGGCCCCGTCCGTCAATGTCACGGAACCGTCCACCGCACTTTCGTCCGAGGTCAGGGTGTAGGTGACTGTACCGGCAAAAATCAGAGCCCCGTCACCGGTAAAGCCCCCGTCGATCGTACAATCGCCCGAAGCGGCAAATGTCAACGACCCGCCGAGCACCGTTTCAAACGCATCAATGTTCTTCCAGGAAGACGGGTCCCAGCGCAGCACCACCGCCGAATCATCCGACACCGAAATACTGCTCAAATTCTGCAATGTCCCGATGAAATCCGCCCGGTAATTGGTGAAGATCAGTTTGCTCCGGCCGGTCATTTTCTGCCCGGTGGAAACATTGGATGCCATAAAACTGCCGTTGATGGTACCGATGTACCCGGCCATGACACTTTCCGCCGTGACATCTTTGATCTCGATCGAACAGCCGCCCTGCAGGAACTTCCCTTTGCCGCGTCCGCCGCCGTAGATATCGCCCAACAGCAAAGCATCGCCGCCGATCGTGATCGCACTGCTGCTGGTGCAATAGACATACGCCATCTGCCCGGCATAACCGCTGCCGTAAATATCACCGGCCACCGTACCGCCGGTGATGGTGAGATTGCTGGAAGAACAACTCCCCGCCGCGGAAAAACCGGTCACATACGCCCCGCCATAGATATCACCGGTCACCAGACCGCCATCCATGGAAATGGTGATGCTGCCGATACTGTTGCTGTTGCCGTAGCCGCTGACACGCCCGGCGGCATAGATATCACCGGTCACCAGGGCATTTTCCCCGATATTCAATTCGTAGGCGGTACTGCTGCCGTCGTTGGCACTGCCGCCCAGATAAATTTCATCGACCGTGCCGCCTTTGATACCCACCTTCACCGTACCCAGCGAAGATCGGTTGCCGACACCGCCGTACAGACTTTTGATCCAGCCGCCGGTGATTTCCGTCGTGATCGTGGCCAGCGTGTTGTTGTTGTGCCAGCCGCCCGCATCCAGCCGGGTCACCGTGCCGCCGGTAATATTCAGCGAAACCGTGCCGCTGGTGAGCTGGACTTTGCCGCCACCGGCATAGATCTGCTTGAACTGCCCGTCCGTGACCGTGGTCGTCACCCCCGCCGAGCCGCTGAAATTGTTTTCCCAACCGGCCCCGTAAAGCATGGCCACACTGCCGCCGGTGATCGTGGTCGCATGGGAAAACTCTCCGGAAGCGACACATTTGACGCCGCCCGAATAGATCGTACCGGCCGTGATATCCGTCAGCAGGATATCGTTTTTGACCACTGCCTTGTTGTAGGCCACATTTTCACTGCCGGCGATCAGAATACCGGCATAAAGGGAACGGATATCCGCTTTGATCGCAAAATTGTCGCTGGCGGCCAGTCTGGAAAGATTCAGCCCGCCGGCCACGACCCGCCGGAAAACCTGTTTCCGGGAACCGGTCCCCACCAGCACCATATCCGCCGATGCCGTTGTCGTGCCGCCGCCGTAAATGGTCAGTTTCGACCCGGTGTACCCCTCCAGATCAATGGCATTGCCGCCCAGCATCACCGTACCGCCATTGCCGGTCAGCAACAGATCCGTGCGCTTGGCAGGTTCGGCATTTTCGCCTTCGCCGGAATTTTCGCCGGAGCCTTCGCCGGAGCCGGGTTCATCGACCACGGCGACCGGAGAACCGGTCAGCATCAGCACCGCGTTGGATGCGGCAATGGAAAATGCCATGGTTTCCGGCAATTCGCCGGCCACTTCCAGTACGCCCCGGGACCCGATCCGGTATTCTCCGAGGAAACCGGAATTGTCGCCTTTCAGGGAAACCGTGCCGCTTTTGACACTGACCAGAGCCGAAGCATCGCCGGTCAGATTCCCGGCAAAAACGACATTCCCTTTGCTGAACGTCAACTGAGCCTGGCTTTCCAGCATCACACTGCCGCCGAAAAAGGCCCCGTCTTTCACATTCACCTTACCGGCGGCCGCCACCGTGACGGTCCCGGAAAATCCGGAGTTGTCACCGGTAAAAGTGCAGGTCCCCTTGCCCGTCAGCAGGATATCGCCGCTGCCGGAAAAATCGGATTTGATGGTGACGCCGGAACGGATATTCAACACCAGCATGGCATCATCGTCGAAATCCCATTTTTTGACATTCGATGCGGAGGACCCGGAAAAACGGTCATAGCAGACCGTCGAACCGCTCAAGCTGACGCACTCCCAGTTTTTCAATTTGCCCTGCATCGTGTAATGGGAGTCAGCGAGGATCAATTTGCCGTAAGCCGTCACCTTTTTGCCGTTGGCATCGGTGGTGCGGTACTGACCGTTGAGCGTTTTGGTGAAAGCGGCAAACGCACTGTCCTGCTGTACGCCGGTAACAGTCAGTTCGGCATCGCCCATGACCAGCGCATTGCTGCCATTGCCGCCGAGCGTGATGTTCTGCCCGGCATAAACATCGCCGCTGATCTCGATCCGGACACTGTCAACCTTGCTGTTACCGCGCCCGCCGCCGTAAACCGTACCGATGGAACCGCCCCGGATGCAGAGAAAAACCGCCCCCGCCGTACCGCCGTTGCCGCCGCCGTAAAGATTCAGTTTTTTCCCGCCGTCCACATACAGCCAGACATCGGACTCAAAAGCCGCCTTGGAACGGCCGCCGTAAAGCGTACCGGCCGGTGTGCCGGTAACAGAGATCGCCGCATGAGCCGCCTGCTCCAGATCACCGAGATAAACCGACAATCCGGATTTTTTGCCGTCGTTGGTATATTCGATCACCCGTTCCGGCGGAGTCCCCCAGCCGGTCGGCCAATTCAGTTTGTCGCTCATGGTCTGTTTCTCCTCAAAAAATATCGTCAACTTTATTTTTTCCGCATCCGCCGGGCAGACACAATCCACCCGTATATTTTTTTATTAATATATAATAGCCCGCGCGAACATTTTTTGCAAGAAAATCTGAAGAAATTTCGCCCGGTTGACGATCCGGGGAAAAACGGTCAACGCCGTCCGAAACGCCGCTCGATCTCGCTGCGGGTGATCGTCAGCATCGTCGGCCGCCCGTGGGGACACAATGTCCCCTGACGGCAACGCCCCAGTTGCGCCAGCAATTCTCCGGCCTCTTCCAGAGTCAGGGCCTCATGGGCTTTCACGGCCGCCCGGCAGGAAGCGCGGGCCACCAATTCCCGGTCCAACGGGGTCCGCCCGCCGGTTTCCTCCACCAGTTCCGCCAGCAGATCCGGCAGCAGCCGTTCCAGTTCGCCGCCCTGAAGCGTAACCGGCAACGCATTGACCATCACAGAGTTGTTGCCGGTCGGCTCGAGATCGAAACCGAGTCCCCGCAAAACCTCAAGAGAACGCCACAATACCGCCGCTTCGCGCCGCGGCAATTCCAGCACCAGCGGCAGCAGCAACGGCTGGGAGGGAACCGTTTTTTCGGCCTCCCGCATCAATTTTTCAAACATCACCCGCTCGTGCGCGGCGTGCTGATCCACCAGCACCAGACCATTGCTTCCGGCCGCCAGCAGATAGGTCTGATCCAGGATACCCAACACCTCCGTCGGCCAATCGCTGTTGAAAACCATCGCCTCCGGCATTTCGGCCACCGGGGCCGGGACCGGGCCGGGCCGGTCGGTCAGCATATCCGGGTCCGGCAGCGGATCACCCGCCTCCGGCGGCAACGGTTCCGGATACGACCTCTCCGGCGGTTCCGGGATCTCCGGCGGGTCAAATATCAGTTCCGGTGTTTCCGGACGGGGCGTATAACCGACCTCGGCCGCCGACAACAGCACATCCCGGGGAATCTGATAATCCAGATCGGTCCGCGGAGCCGGACGGCTCCGCTGTCCCAACGCATCCGCCACCGCCTGCGATACCGCCCGCAATACCGCGGATTCCCGCCGGAACCGCACCTCCCGTTTGGCCGGGTGAACATTCACATCCACCTCTTCCGGGTCCATTTCCAGCATCAGCACACAGGGGGGATAACGCCCGTCCGCCGGACTGGCATCGTACCCCTCCCGCAAACCCCGGAAAATCGCCAGTGCCTCCACCGGCCGCCCGTTGACAAAAGTCCGCTGTTCCCGTCGCGACGGCCGGGTGAATCCCGGTGCCGCAATAAATCCGCTCACCCGGATCCCATCCTGTTCCGAATCGACCGGCAGCATCTGCTCGGCAAAACGCCGTCCGAAAAAAGCCCGCAACCGCGGCAGGGGGGATGCCGCCGCCGGCGAATGGATCACATTGCGGCCGTCGATCGTCAATTCAAAACCGATCTCCGGCCGGGGCAATGCCGCCAGCAGCAGAGCCTCTTCCAGGTGCGTTTCCTCGGTCAATTTGCTTTTCAGGAACTTGCGCCGGGCGGGGGTGTTGTAAAAAAGATCCCGCACCTCCATCGCCGTCCCCACCGGACAGCCGACCGGCTCCACACCGAGGATCCGGCCGCCATCCACCCGCACCAGCAACCCCTCCACCGCACCGGCCGGACGGGTGCGGATCGAAAACCGGGATACCGAGGCGATCGAAGGGATCGCTTCGCCGCGGAACCCCAATGTGCCGATCCGCTCAATTCCGGAATCATCGGAAATCTTGCTGGTCCCATGGGTTTCCAGACAAAGCAGGGCATCATCGGCATCCATGCCGCAGCCGTCATCGGTCACGGCGATCAGCCGAGTCCCGGCCCCTTCCACCCGCACCCGGATATTACCGGCACCGGCATCAATAGCATTTTCCACCAGTTCTTTCAGGACCGAAGCGGGCCGTTCGATCACTTCCCCGGCCGCGATCCGGTTCGCCAACTGTTCCGAAAGCACCCGGATCTTACTCATCGCGTCCCTCCGTTACCGGGGCCGCGTAACAACAGCAGAAATGACCCGGCGCGCGCTCCTGTTCCGGCGGCGGCACCTGTCCGCAGAGCGGACCGGCGACCCGGGGACACCGGTCACAGAACCGGCACCCGGCCGAAAAACGCTCCGGCGGCGGCACACTGCCGGGAATCGTTTCCAACCGGCCGGAGGAACCGGAACGCGGCACAGCTTTCAGCAACGCCCGGGTATAGGGATGGGCCGGATGCGCCAGCACGTCCGCCACCGGCCCGCGCTCGATCAACTGTCCGGCGTACATAACGGCCACCACATCGGCCAGACCGGCCACGATGCCGAGATTATGGGTCACCAGCACGACCGCCATATTCCGTTCCCGCCGGGTACGGTCGATCAAATCAAGCACCTGGGCTTGGATCGTCACATCCAATGCCGTAGTCGGTTCATCGGCGATCAGCAGACCGGGACCGCCGGCCAGAGCCATGGCGATCATCACCCGCTGCTGCATACCGCCGGAAAGTTCGTGCGGATAAGCCCGGAGCCGGGAAACCGGATCGGGTATCCCCACCTGCTGCAGCAGATCCAACACCTCCTGCCGGACATCCTGCACTTCGGGGCGGTGCAGCAGCACAGCCTCCGCGATCTGATCGCCGATGCGGAACACCGGATTCAGCGATGCGGCCGGTTCCTGAAAAATATAGCCGATCCCGCCGCCGCGCACCCGGCGCATCACTTTGGGCGGTGCATGAAGCAGATCAACGGCCCCGCCGGTATCGGAGTAAAAGGTGATCTCATCCGCCGTCACCCGGGCCGGCGGCGACGGCAGCAGGCCGGTCAGCGACAGGCAGCTGATGCTCTTGCCGCACCCGGATTCCCCCACCAGTGCCAGCACCTGACCGGCCTCCACCGAAAAGGAGACACCGGCCACCACCGGGACCGGATCGGGACCGGAACCGAAACTGATTTTAAGATTTTTGACCACCATTCTTTTCATCGTGTCATTAATATAATGTGTCAAAAACAAATATTCCATTGCATTTGTTTGAAAAAAAACATCCGGGTGGATATATTAAGACGGGATTTTCAATTTTGTATCAGTGACAGAATGAGGCATTATGGAAAACGTGTACATTACCGGCCGGGGACTGATCACTCCGCTGGGCATCGGGCTGGCAGCCAATGAAGCCGCCCTCCGTTCCGGCAAATCGGGTGTGGTCCGCTATGACAAATTTGTCGAAATGGGACTTGGCAGCGAAGTTGGCGGCGTCGTTGAGGAAAATCCCGCGACCGAACGGATCGACCGCAAAACCGCCCGCTTCTGCCCCCCGACTGCGACCATGTCGGTCGTGGCGGTGGAGGAAGCCCTGCAGGAAGCCGGTGTCACTGCCGAAGACATCCAGTCGCGGCGTATCGCTGTGATCAGCGGGGTCGCCGGCAGCAACTACCGGGAACTTTATACCTATACCGATGCTTATGTGCAGAGCCGCAAGATCCGCAATGTCACCCCGATGATCGTGCCGCGCATCATGCCGTCGTCGGCGGTGGCGGTGCTGTCGCTGGTATTCGGGTTCCGCGGTGAAAGTTACGACCTGTCCGCCGCGTGCGCCAGCAGTGCGGTCTCCACCATGCTGGCGACCCGGCTGATCCGGTCGGGGGAATACGACATGGTGGTCGTTGGCGGTGCGGAACAGTTGGACTGGGTGCAGGCGATCGGCTTCAACGCCATCCGGGCCCTGTCGCACGGTTATAATGAAACGCCGGAACGGGCCAGCCGTCCCTTTGACCGGGGGCGCGACGGCTTTGTGCTGGCGGGCGGTGCCGCCTACATGGTTCTGGAATCGGAACGCAGTGTCCGGGAGCGCAGTGTCAGACCGATCACCCGGATCACCGGTATCGCCTCCAACAGCAACGCGGTCGACATGGTCGTGCCGGACACCGCCAGTTGCGCCGCCGTCATGCGGGAAGCCGTGGCGAATGCAGGGCTGAATCCCGCCGATATTGCGTACATCAACACCCACGGCACCTCCACGCCGGTCGGCGACCCGGTGGAAATGGCCGCGATCCGCGAAGTTTTCGGCAGCACGCCGGCGATCAACAGCACCAAGAGCCAGACCGGCCACATGGTCGGCGCGGCGGGGGCGGCGGAGGTGATCTTCACCTCGATGATGATGGAGCGGAATTTCCTGTCGCGCTCGATCAACCTGGAAGATCCGGAACCGGATTTCAGCTGGTCGGATCTGCTGACCGAGTACCGCGAAGGCACCACGGTCCGGCACGCTTTGAGCAACAGTTTTGCATTCGGCGGCACCAACGCGAGTCTGGTTTTGTCGCACTGCTGAGGTCAAAACACAAAAAAGTTTCAATTTTTTCTCAAAAAAGACTTGAAAAAAACGAAACTTCCAGTAAATTTATGGAATCGTTGTGTTTGACGGATACAGCGGGTTGATAGCTCAGTCGGTAGAGCATCGCCCTTTTAAGGCGGTGGTCCTGGGTTCGAGTCCCAGTCAACCCACCATTTTTGAAAACAAAGAACAATAACATAAATATGGCCGGGATCTTTGATCCTGCGCCGGGAGAGAAAAAATGAGCAAGGTTTGCGACATTTGCGGCAAGGGCAAAGTGGTCGGCGGCTGCATCACCCGCAGAGGTCTTTCCAAGAAGTCCGGCGGTATCGGTCTGCATGTGGTGAAAAATGTCAAGCGCACCTTCAGTGCCAACATTCAGAGCATCCGCGTGGACGATGGCGGCACGGTCCGCACCATCAACGCCTGCACCGCCTGCATCCGTACCGGGAACTTCAAAAAGGCGTAAGCCGAATCCGGTCAGCAGAGAGAAACCCCGGGGTCCGAAAGGATGCCGGGGTTTTTGTTTTGCCGTTTTGCCGGGCGGCCAGTGGGGCGTGATCTGGAAACAAAAAAGCGGAAGATGGCATAACATCCATCCTCCGCTTCCGGATGAATCACCGGCTGTTTCTTCAGCGGGCCTCCCGGACCCACACGGCCATATTGGATTCGCCCCGGTTCTGCCACAACGCATAGGGAATGGCCCGGAACCGGATTTCAGAAAATTGCGGCGCGCCGGTCGAGTAAAGCGCATCACCGGGCAATTCCTCCCGGATGGCCTGACCTTCGATCGCCAGCGTGCCATCCGGCAGTCCGGGAGCCGGTACAAGCTGCATGGGCTGATCGGTGCGGATCATCATCTCCCGCACCGGAGCCGCCTGATCGATTTCCTCCAACGCGTAAACCAGCGGTCCGCGCTGCAGGGCGATCCGTCCGGCATTGCAGGTGATCCGGGGATTGCTGCGCATGATTTCGACCGGCATATCCAGATCCAATTCCAACAGATCCCCGGTCTGCCAGACCCGCTGCACCCGGGTATCGGTCAAGGGTTCGCCATTGAGTTTGAGCGACCACTGACGGCACCATGCGGGAATACGGAGTGCCAGAGTGAATGCTGCATCGGCCGTCACGGTGATCCGGATGGCACCGTCATAAGGATAACGCCCGGTGACATCCAGCGCAACGGCATCGTCACCCAGTGTGAAATCGACGTGACTGGCCGCCGGAATGTTCAACGAGATCACGCGATCTGCTTCATTGACCGAGTAGATGAACCGCCCCAACTGCGGCAGGAACCGGGCAAAACTGGTGGGACAGCAGGAACAGCCGAACCAGGATTGGCGGCACCGGTTGCCGCTGTTGTAACGCACCAGATTGTCATCGACCTCCAGATAATTGGTATAGAAAAAAGTATCCCCCTGCAAACTGACACCGGACAGGATACCATTGTACAGACAGCGTTCCACCGTATCCATGTAATGCGATTCGCCGGTCAGATTGAACATACGGAGGGCGAACAACGCCAATGCTATGGTGGCGCAGCTTTCGGCATACATCATACTGCCGTTGGTCAGGTCGTAGTCCACGGTGAAAACTTCAAAATGGAAACTCGACCCGATGCCACCGGTAATGTACATCCGTTTATCCACGATATTGCGGTAAATGCGACGGCAAAGATCGAGCAGTTCCGCATCCTGATTGATCCCGGCCAGATCGGCAACACCGCAAAGGAGATAAAGCATCCGCACGGCGTGACCGGTGGCTTCGGTCATCTCGCGCAGCGGCTGTTCGGCCTGCTCGTACCAGCAGACATCGCCGCGCCCTTCCGCCACAAAACAATTCGGTTCGGTGCCGCGGTCGTCAATAAAATACGCCAAAAGTTTCCGCAACGATTCATCGCCGGTGGCCCGGTACATCTTGGCCAATGCCAGTTCGATCTCCGGATGCCCCGGCCAACCGCGCCGCTGCCCCTCGCCGACCCCGAAAGTTGCGGCAAGATATGCGCCGCTGCGCCGCAAGGTATCAAAGAGCGTCCGTTTGCCCAGCAGTTCGTAACCGGCCACGGCGGCTTCCATCAAATGCCCGATGCTGTAAAGTTCGTGATACCGGGCCATATCAGCGAATCGCCGTTCCGGATCGTATTGGGTGAGGTAACTGTTGATGTAACCGTCGGGCTGTTGAACGGCCCGGTAAGCCTCGCTCCAATCGTCAAAAATCTTTTCCAGGGCGGGGTCCGGGCGGAGTGCCAGGGCATAAGCCATCCCTTCCATGACTTTAGCCACATCGGAATCCCAAAAACCCGCGCCCCGGGGGACACGCTCCGGCCAGGGCAGTTGTTTGAGCAGGTCGATATGGCCGTCCTCCTCCAATTTGGCGATCGTAGCCGGGATGGTCACATCCAGACAACGACTGATGCGCCCGGCAAAAACCGGATCATCGAGCCGCACCTTCCGCAAATCAAGACTCTGAAAAACCGCCATACTGCTGCATCCTTTCGTGTTGCGATTGCCGTTATTCAAAAAACGCTGTCCTTTGATTCTTTACTATAAGTTCCGGCAAGATAACTTGCAATGCACCGGAAAAGGATTATTTTACACAAAAAGGAGACAAAACCGAATGTTGTACCAAATTGCCAATGGCGGCCGTTTTCTGTCACGCGGTCAGGGCAGACACCCGACCCGGCGCATCGACAGCGACGAATTGATTTATGTTCTCAAAGGGGAACTTTCCATGTTCGAGGACGACCGCTCTTTCCGGGTCACGGCTGGTGAATGGCTGATCCTGCGCCGCGGCAGAAAACACGGCGGCCTGGCGATCTATCCCCGCAATCTTTCTTTTTTCTGGCTGCATTTTCTGGCACTTGACGACTGGCTCGAAACGATCCCCCAGCAGGGCCGGGCAGAAAATCCGGATGCGCTGGCAGCTTATGCCCAGAATTTTCTGAATGAACAAAGCAGGATCACGCCGGATGCCCGGGTCCTTGATCTGCTTTTTCAACTGATTTTCTGTGAAATCCGCCGCCAAACGCCCGTATCATCCGGCGGCATCACACCGTTGGCCGAAGCAGCCCGGCAATACCTGCGGCTTCACTATGCCGAACCGCTGACCTTGGAAAGCACCGCCGCAGTACTCCGGTGCAGTGCCGAATATCTCGGCCGCCTCTACCGTCACACTTACGGCGAAACCTTTCTGACCGCGCTCAACCGGCGCCGGATCGAAGCAGCCGCAAAGCAACTGTCGGAGGGGACTCGCTCGATCAAGGAAACGGCGGCCGGTTGCGGTTTTAACGATCCGGCCTATTTCCGGCGGCAGTTCCGGCGGTTCTACAATCTGACACCCGGAGCCTTCCGTCGCCTCCACGCCGGCGGCCACCGCAACACCCTGTAACGCATCCCCGCGGCCCACATCCCCCACCGGCAGACGGCTTCCGGTGCGATTCCTGTTCCCTTTTTCCGGCCATGACATTTGCAAAAATATCATTTCATGCTATTTTTCCAGTGGGGAGTGCGGAGCATGAGACACACATAACCACAATAAACCAATGGGGCAGAATATGGCATATTACATTTCATCCGGCATTGTTTCCAGCGGCATCACGCTGGTCAACGATTACATGTTCATCTCCTCCGGCGGCGTGGCGAACAGAACCACGATTGACGGCGGCAACATGCGCATCTACTCCGGCGGCAAAGCAAGCAACACCACAGTGAACTCCGGCGGCCTCATGGACATCTACTCCGGCGGCAAAGCAAGCAATACCACGGTGAACACCTCTGGCTGGATGTTCATCTCCTCCGGCGGCGTGGCGAGCTATACCACGGTTTCCTCCGGTGGCCACATGTACATCTCCAGCGGCGGCGTGGCAAACAGCACCACGGTGACTTCCCTCGGCGGCATGACTATCTACTCCGGCGGCAAAGCAAGCAATACCACGGTGTCCGGTTACGGCGGCCATATGACCATTTCCAGCGGCGGCTGGGCAAACATTATCGCGGTGAGAAGTAGCTGCGGTCTGACCATCTCCTCCGGTGGTGTGGCATATAATGCCATTGTTGAATCCACGGGGCGCCTGTATGTTAATGGCTGGGTGGCAGATATCACGGTACGGTACGGTGGCTCCATGACCATCACCAGCGGCGGCGTGGCAACTAATACTCTGGTGACTTCCGCTCATGTAATGACTTCCAGTGGCGGCGTAGCAAACGATACCAGAATGAACAGCGGCGGCTCCATGACCATCCGTGGTGGCGGTATAGCGAGCAATACCACGGTGAATTCCGGTGCTGGCATGATTCTCTCCGGCGGCGTGGCGAGCAATACCACGGTGAACTCCCGGGGCTACATGGTCATCCGTGGTGGCGGTATAGCGAGCAACACCACGGTGAACACCTCTGGTCGCATGACTATCTCCAGCGGCGTGGCGAGCAATACTACGGTGAACTACAACGGCGACATGCACATCTCCAAGGGCGGCGTGGCAGCAGGACGGCTGGAAATCGCTTCGGGAGCGGTCGTCGATGCCTATGCCGGGGCGATCATTGATTTCACGGCGGCGGAACAAACCGTTGGCGGTGCGGCGTTGGTCAACGATTGGAGCCGGATTCAAGCTTACGGAGCCAATTATTACACCATCACGGTCAAGGCGGATCAGGCATTCGGAACCTACGCTCTGGCGGGCGGCGCGGCCAACTTCGACAAGACCGTCACGGTCAAGACCGCCAACACCGAACTCGGCACGCTCGAAGTCGGCGACACGCTGATCTATGGCGACACCGCCTACACGTTGAACA
>JAFQLP010000160.1 GCA_017414565.1 Lentisphaeria bacterium
CGGACTGCTCAAAAAGGGCGTGATCAGGGCTTTCACCTCCCGGGCCGCATTGGGCGGCTCGAAACTGTTTTCCACCGCCAGCACGATCCCGGTCTTTTCGGCGATCGGCACCAGCTGCTCCAGAGCAGCAAAAGCCTTTTCGCGCCCCTCTGCCAGCTCCGCGCCCTCCAGACAGTAATGATAGGCCCCGACATGGATCGTGTAGGTCTGCGCACCGAAATCCGCCGCGACCTGCATGGCGCGCCGGTGGGTTTCGATCATCGCCTGCCGGTCTTCGGTATCGGGGATATTCAGGTCGTATGCCCGGCCGAATGGCGCGTGCATGGAAACAAAACTCACCTGTAATTCCTTTGACAGGCCTTTCAGAAAATCCAGATACGCCGGGTCTTTCAGTCCCTCCATGACCATACTGCAGGTAAAGACGAAACGGTCCACGCCGTGATCCAGAAATTCCCGGATAAAACGCCGTACCAGTTCCGGCGGAAATCCTGAAAAAGGATAATAATAAGACAATGTTGCTTCGCCCATGATGCACTCCTGTTCTGCGGCGGCACCGGCCATTCCCGGCGGCAGTCCGCCTCTGATTGACACAACAGGGCCAATATAGCCCGGAAAAAACCTTTTTCAATCCCCGGCAGCAGCACCCGCTCCCATTTTGCACCGGTCTTTTTCCGGGAACATCCCGTTTGCAATCCTGCCGGACCGTGCTACATTAAGAAAAAGAACCTTGGACCGGAGTGTTCCACCCGTACAGGAGATATCACGCCATGACAATGCTTCCGACTGTTGATTTTCTGGGCCGACAACTCACCCGCATGATCGTGGGCGACAATCCGCAAACCGGTCATTCGTATATCGAGGACATCACCACCGGAACCGAAATGAAAGCCTTTTACACCCCCGAAAAGGTGCTGGAAACGCTGTTCACCATTCAGGATGCCGGATACAATGCCATTCTGCCGCTGTCCACCCCGGACAATCTGCGGATCCTGAAGGAATTCCGGCGGCAGGGCGGCAAACTGGAAATCATTTTCCAGCCCTACACGGCCGAATCTCTGGAGGAGAACCTGCCCAAAATGATGGAACTGGAGCCATTCGGCATTTACCATCAGGGGACGACCACCGATCTGCTTTCCGAACAGGGCGATTTTGACCGGATCCATGCCAATCTGGCACTGCTGCGGCGGGCCGGTGTCAAAGTCGGTCTGGGGACCCATGTGCCGGAAACGGTGCAGCGCTCCGAAGCGGAGGGCTGGGATGTCGATTTCTATCTTTTCTGCATGTACAACGCCCGCCGGGGACGCGTCGGCGAACAGAGCGGCTTCATCACCGGCAAACCCAAGACCCATCTGGTGTTCCGGCCCGAAGACCGTTTCGATGCGTACCAAGTGGTCCGGCAGGTGCAGAAACCTTTTATCGCGTACAAAATCCTCGCCGGCGGCCAGATCTTTTACGGTCATCAGCCGGAGGAATTCCCGGCCGTGGCCGAAAAATTCATCCGCGAAACCTACGAAAATATCAAACCCGGGGACCTGACCTGTGTCGGCGTATTTCAGCGCGACAGCGATCAGGCCCGCACCAATGCGGAGATCGTCCGCAAGCTCCTCGGCTGATCTCCATTCCGGCGATCAGCCCGGCTACGCCGGTTACGGCAACGGTTCGATACCCGCCGGACAGGCTTTGACCGGCATCAGTTTGCCGTCCGCGGTCATACAGCGGATCGCCATATTCACCGGCCCGCGGCGGGCAAACTCGACGCGCCACCGCTTGCCGTCGGGCAGTTGTACCTCCACCCAGACACTCCCGGCGGTGGTGCCGTGGACGGTTTTCACATCTTCGCCACCCGGCGCGGCGGCATGAAGAACATGCAGAAATTCACTCCGCTTCCGCCCTGCCGCATCGGCGATCTCCAACCGCCATTTACCGGTGGTCTGGTACTCCTGATCCCATTTATCGCCGCCTTCCGGCAGCCAATTCCGCCCGGAGGCCCAGAATTCGCGTCCGGGTCCGCCGACGATGGACGGAGCCGCCTGGTCCGGAAGCAGGGAATGGATGAACAACGATCCGCCATTGTCGAACCGCCATACCCGGTTCCCCAGAGCAACCGGTTCGTTCTGGGCGTGAAACAGCACTTCTTTCTGCTGATCCGGCCGGACCGATTCCACCCGGTCAAAGATCACATAGGTATCCGGCTTCAGATAAACGAACTGCCGGATCACTTCGCGGCTCTTGGATTTGTTGTAACTGCCGGTGGCATCCCCGGCGGCGTAGATGAATTCATCGGTGCTGTGCAACGCCACCGCTTTGCCGCTCTTAACATTGTCCTGACCGCCGTGGCACATCACCGGCACATTGTCATCCTTGAACCCCCAGGGACGCCAGAAATCGGGGATCGGCTCGTCTTTCTGATGGATCAGGATACTGTTGTGGGCCACCGTCTGCGCCGCGTAATTGTGGTGCTGGGCCGTGGAACAGCGGGTTCCGGAATCCATGGCCAGAAAACCTTTTTTGTAAATCACAAAACTGAGTTCATCGTAATGCTGGTGCTGGAATGTCCGCCCGCCGAACCGGAACGCGGTATAGGTGTCATCCGGCCCGGTCCCGGAACGCGCCAGCAACAACCCGTAGTCGGGATTGTAGAAATAACGGGACTGCGGAGCCTGCCCCAGCTGCACCTGATCGACCGCCGTGGGATCAAAGCGGGTCAGCGCAAACGACAATGCCGGATACATATCCCAAATTTTGGCATAGTTGGCCGGAATGCGTTTGAGCAATTCCCAGGTCCGCGCCATCCGCTGCGGCCGGATCTGACCGTAGAAATGCACGGTCTGTGCCAGATGGGTATAAATCTCAAACGCGGCAAAACGGTTCTTCTTATGCATCAAATCCCCAATCCCGTATGACAGGAACCGGCAATTTTCATCCAGATCGATCGCCGCATAATCAAACCAGTTCGGAAAATCACACATCTGCTGCCAGCGGCCCGCCACATTTTCGCCGAAAGCCGATTCCCACAAATGGAAGAAGAAGAAACTCGCATACGGGTAGGCCCCGAAACTGTAGGTGACTGTGGAAGAAGTCAAAAGCCCGGAACCGGCCGACAATTTATCCCGGTAATTGAGCATATCGACATAAAGTTTGACCCCGTACCGGAGCATTTCCTCCGCCCGGGCATCGTCGATCCCGTCACCGTAGGCAGCCATACCGGCAAAAAGCAGCATGCTGTTTTCCCCGTAATTGCCGGATTGGGGACTGCTGATGGTGCGGCGAAAGGTGAAGAAACCTTTGCCGTCGTTGCGGGATTTACTCAAATAATCCAGTATCGGCAGCATGATCTCCCGCCGTTCCTCCGGTGTAAGTTCCTGACAGACCCAGTCGTACGCCAGAATCATATTGATCCGGGAATCGCCCTGCCAATCCGCCCAGATCTGCAATTTCTCCGACCATTCCAGGATCTTCAAAGATTCTTTCAACCAGTCGTGTGCGATCCGGGCATATTTTTTATCTCCGGTCACCAGATACACAAATGCCGCCTGATTGGCAGCCCGGGCGGGATTCCGGTCAAACAGCAATTTGGACTTCTGATCCGCCTTGACCGCCTGCAGAGAGCCATCCGCCTTCTGCTTGATCAACTTCGGATCGACTTCGACTTTTGCCGGGACCGGCAGCGCATCCACCTCTTTCTTCAACCGGTCGAATTCAGCTTTGCGGATCGTCCGGCACTGTTCGCGTACCAGCGGCAGATTATCACTGCTTAACATCATCCGCGGGTGTTCCGGCCGGATCTTCTGCAGCCAATTGTTGTTTTCCGGAAAAACCACCGCGCCCGCCGCCGTTACAGCAACCAGCAGAGCCGCCAGCACCCCTGCCGCCCGATTGTTCATAAAAGCCTCCCTCTGTTTACCCGGTTGAGAATTGTTTTCGGAATGATCAAAACCCGTAAATATACCACAAATCACCGGTAAATGCAAAAAAATCCCGGCTTTTTTCCGGCGGTTTGCCGCATCAACGACTTGCATATCAAACGCAAAGGTGATAGATTACCGCATACCGTGTCTCTGCCTGGCGGTGATCCCTCCAGGAGACAGGAACGACCCCATACATACAGGAGATAAAAATGAAACTTTGCAGCCTATTGGCCGCGACCATCTGTTGTGCTGTCTGCGTGCAGGCAACCGATCCCGAACGCGTGGAGGTGCAGACCATCAAAGACGGCCTGCAGAAACTGCCCCCGGTGTCCCGCCGGATCCTGGTGGATTTTGACCGCTGGACCCCGGAAAAAGCCTTGCAGACCCCGGCCGGTAAACTGATCGGCAAAACCGTACTCCGCGATGCCGAAGCCGCCCTGCAGATGCCGCCCTGCAAACGCATCAAAGAAGGCAAACGCCTGCTCGGTGTGGCGCGTCAAGTCCTGGCCCGGGTCAATGCTCTGGCCATGGCATGGAAAATGACCGGCGATATCAAATAC
>JAFQLP010000161.1 GCA_017414565.1 Lentisphaeria bacterium
GGGGTGTACTTTTCGGTATCTTCCGGACCGATGAACGTGATATCCGGATACTGATCCTTGACGATCGCCGCGATCCACGATGTCATGACACAGATGACTTTGCAGCCGTGTTTCTGCTGGAAACGCTCCACATAACTGAACCAGCCGATGCTGTCGCCCAGCGTCCCCACCGGCAGCTGGATCATGACCTCTTTGTCTTTGCAATCGTAATCATGGGTGAAGATCGGCTCTTTGCCGCCCTTTTCGTGAATGAGCAGGCGGAACCGGATGTAGAACTTTTTTACGCTCGTCACATACGCGCCCGGCACGGTATCGGCACTGTAGAGAATGATCCCCGTGTCGATATCCATGAAGGTGACATGGTATTCCTTGCCGTTGTGCGGAAACAGGATACGGATCCCTTCGTTGAAGTCAAATTTGATCCCGTCCACCGCATCCATGGTGGGGATCTGCGGCACTTTGCCGTAAATGCTCGGCTGTTTCGGCGGAGCCGGCTGCGGCGCAGCGGGAGCAGTCCCCGGCTGCGGTACCGCCGGATTGATGCCGATGGAAAAATCCTGCTGACCTTTGTTCGTGTTTACGGAAAAATCATTCATTTTGCCCCTCCATTTCTGGTTTTATCGTTATTTTTTGTCGGAATCTTCTGTTGCCCGACCGGCCTGACGGGAGGCAACCCCGTCCAAACCGTATTGTTCAAATCCGAGATTGTTGACCGGACTCTCAAAAGCCCGGCGGACGTCATCGGAGATCTTACCCAAATCATTTTGAATGTCCGTCGGCACCGGCGCGAACGGTTCGGTGTACTGGGCACTGGCCACCACGATCAACTGCGATTTCTTGGTGGATTCACTCTCCGACGAAAACAGCCAGCCCAAAAAGGGAATGTCTTTCAAAACCGGCAATCCCGATACACTGCTGACGGTCTCAAACTTTTTCAGGCCGCCGATCACAAATTCCTTGCTGTTGTTGCCGATCTGGACCTCGGTTTCGACCACCGACCGGTTCAGCCGCGGGTCGCCTTTGGAATCCCAGCCCATCAGCGACACACTTTCGGCATGAAGTGTCAGCGTGGTGCTGTCGGATGTGACGACCGGATCGATCAGATCCAGCGAAAACCGGAATCCGTTTTTGACCCGGGTCACCTGCTGCGGGCCTTTTGCCATTTCCGGCGCAATGGATTCCGGCAGATCCTCTTTGCCTTCAAACGGTTTGGTCAGATCGGAAACCTTGTCCGGTTCAGTCTTTTCCGACACATCGTCGTAAAACAGCCCCGAACCGACCGTGATCGAACTGGTCCGGCGGTTTTTGGCGTGCATGACACCACTGGTCACCACCCGGGCTTTGCCGACACTGGTCAGGAAATCAATGTATTTGGTGTTCCATTTGGGATTGAAGTGGAAAAACTCCGTCCGGTTGGCACCGGCATTGTTCACGCCGCCGGCAAATGTCGCGGCCCAGTTGCTGCGGTAACGGCCGCCAACCGAGAAGAAATCGGCCCCGTCGTTGTTTTTCCAACTCTGAAAATCCCAGCCGATCTTGTCATCGTCCTCCTCAAAAATCTCAATGACCCGGTAACTGAACCGGATCTCCGGAACCGGCCGGTCATAATGCGCCAGCCGGTCGCTGATCACTTTCCACGACCAAAACGGCGCAGCCACGAACAGCGCATTCAGCGGACCGTCCACCAACAGCACATCGATCCCGCTTTCAAATTCCGTATCCACCTGACTGGCACCGACATCCATGAGCATCTTCCGCAAATTGGCCGCGGTGCTGATCCGGGGATAATAGATGAATTTCGGACGCCCGCTGGAGGCATTCATGCCCGGCTGGTCCAACTGTTCGATGATCCGGTCGATGCTCTGACCATGCACCCCGTCCTCAAAACGGTAGGCTTCGGCGGAAACGATCAGCAGTTTCCGGCCGTTGTTGAACTTGACGGCCGTGACGCTGGGGGCATTTTTGTCCACCCGTTTGGCCTTGATGACGGCGTTCAAATAGGAACGCAGACCATACGGCTCAGCATGTTTCAATTCATAGGTACGGGTAATGACAAAAGGATCGTTGTTGTCCCGGATAAAGTGGATCGCTTTGGTTTCATCCTGCACATTGATCCGCAGTTGCGCCTGCACCTGACTGCTGCCGTATCCGGCCGTGGCGGCATTGGAATCGGCTTTGGCTTTGCCGGGGATCACGCCCGGCTCAACCTGGATGACTTCGCTCCCCCACGCGGCAACGGCGGAGAATATTGCAACGGTCAATACAGCACCTGTCCATCTGTTCATATTTCTGTATCCTCCTGCCAACTCAATTCAATTCCGCGTCCCGGATCTCCCGGCTCACCGGCGGTTCCGGCAGCAGATCCGGATGCACCAGCCCGGCTTCCGCCGTCACCACGATATAACTCCGTTCCCGGATCGTGGTGGTCGTGCCGAAAAGATATTTCAATACCGGGATCCGGGAAAGAAACGGCACCCCGATGGTTTGCTCCACATCCTGTTCCCGGATGTAACTTGCCAACAATTTTTCAACCCCGAATCCCAGCGTAGCGGCGCCATCGACCCGGGCGTAATTTCCCACTTCATCGCCCCTGTTGTTGCGTTCGACCACATTGCTGAAACCCAGATGATAATCGAAAATCACGCCGCCGGTGCGGTTGTTGCGGTAAAAATCCTGCGTTTCCGGGATATCCCCGAGCGCATTGACCTGACCTGTACCGGCTCCGAAACAGATCACCGGATTGGTGACTTTGAGCGCGAGGACCGGAAATTCCCATTCATTGCCCACCACATCAGTACGGTCGTCGCTGTCTTTCCGGATGTTCTGATACTCCGGTGTGAGTTCCACAAAATAGGTCCGGGTGACATCGTCACCGTTCCCGTAAACCGGCGTGTTGATGAAACTCAAATCTGCGCTGGAGACCAATCTGGCATCGCCGGACTGCTGCAACAGCCGGATGAAACTGAAATCAAATGCCGGAGCCGTGTAAAACCCGCCGTAACTCCAGGAGGTCGAGAAATCCCGGGCAATGTCAACGAACTCCCGGACCCCGCCCAGCAGATTCAGCAGGACCTCATCGGAAACGACCCGGCCGGCACTGAATCCGGTCGCAAAAAGATTCAGGCCGGGGCCGTTCTTCCACGCCAGATAATCCATGCCGAGATCCCGCAGACGGCTTTCCCGGATCTCGTAATATTTCAATTTCATGTTTACCTGCGGCACCGGCCGGTCAAGCCGCTGCACCCATGCCAGCGTGGCTTTGGCACAGCCCTCATCGTCTTTCCAGTAGAGGGTGTTGGTTTCTTCGTTGAGGAACGCGGCACCGGTATCGGTCCGCAAAGCACTGTTGATGATGTTGATGATGTCCCGGGCGGCACGATACCGGGGCGTGTAACTGATGCGGGTGATGCCGGTCCCTTCGATAATCGAACCGAATTGATCCGTCTTGCCGGGGCGGTCAAACTTGGCGATCATGTCATCGACCAGCGGGATCATCTCCGGAGCCGTGGAGACCAGCAGCCAACTCTCGCCGGCGGAAACATAATTGATCCGTTCCACCTTGGACTGGGAATCGTAACGTCTGACAGCATTCAGCACAAACGGCCGGATATCAGTGGCTTTGACATATTTGAGTTTGTAAATCTTGCTGGTGATGTAAGTTTGGGCATCATCCTGGATCAGGCGGATCTGACGCACTTCTCCGGCCGGTTCAGCCGCGGCCGCGCCGACGGCCGACAAAAACGCCCCGCACAGACAACATACGCATTTCACAGACCAATGCTTCATTGTTCCTCATACACTCCTGCTTCAAAGTCGCTAAAGACGGAACAAAATATTGCCTTGCAAAAAACATTTGTCAAGTTCGGACCGGGAATTTTTTGCCGAAAAAACCCTCTTTTTCCCTCCGCGCGGCCGGCTCTCCCGCCGGCCGCCGCATCGGCTTCTCCGCCTTGAATAAAAAGCATTTGCATGCTATATTATTAGGTTTTTTTACTTTCTTGATCACCAAACAGGAGAAATTCATGAAAATACCGGAATTGCTTGCCTTGCTCTGCTATCTGCTGCTGGTGCTGTATATCGGCATCCACTTTTTCCTGAAAGACCGGAAAACCGGTTGCGCGGAAAAGTCCTATTTTCTGGGCGGCCGTCAGATGAACGGCTGGGTCTCCGCCCTCTCCGCCGGGGCATCGGATATGAGTGCCTGGGTTTTGATGGGACTGCCCGGTTCGATCTATCTCCTGGGCATGGGGCAGGTCTGGATCGCCGTGGGGCTGCTCGCCGGTACTGTCACCGCGTGGCTGACCGTGGCTCCGGTACTGCGGCGGTATTCGATCGTGGCCGGTGATGCCATCACCATTCCCCAGTTCCTGACCCGGCGGTTCGGCACCCGCCGCAAAGAGATCATGGTCCTTTCGGCGATCGTTTTTGTTGTGACCTACTGCATTTACACCGCCTCGAGTCTCTACGCCTGCGGTACGCTGTTCAACACCGTATTGGGCATGGACCCGCAAACGGCCATGATCATTGCCAGTGTGGTAATCGTGGCGTACACCTTTCTCGGCGGCTTCAATGCCGTCTGCTGGACGGACTTTTTTCAGGGAATGCTGATGCTGGGAGCCCTGATGCTCGTTCCGATCCTCTGCCTCTGCATGATGCAGTCCCCGGCATTCGTGCCGCCGACGGTGAATCTGCCGGAAAACTACTACCATCTGCTTTCCAGCGGTCAGGCGGACTGGAAAAGTTTTTCAGATATCCTTTCCGGCCTCGGCTGGGGGCTCGGCTATTTCGGTATGCCGCACATCCTGATCCGTTATTTCTCGGTGAAAAGCGAAAAAGAAATGCGGAAGTCCCAGATGATCGGCTGCAGCTGGTTCCTGCTGATCCTGGTATCGACCTCCCTTGTCGGCCTGCTCGGACGGCGTTTCCTCGGCGATACCCTGACCACCACCAAAGACGGCCACACGCTGGTCTTCATCAACATGGTCCGTCAGGTCTTCGACTGGATCGGGGCCGGGACCGGCCTGATGTGGCTGGCGGTCTTCTGTGCCGGGATCCTGCTGGCCGCCATCCTCGCGGCGGCGATGAGCACGGCGGACTCCCAACTGCTGGCCTCCGCTTCGGCATTTGTTTCCGACCTTTACAAGCCCCTTATCCGCAAACAGGCATCCGACAAAGAAATGCTGTGGGCCGGGCGGTTGATCGTGCTGGTGATCGCCGTTACGGCATTTCTGATCGCCGCCAATCCGGCCTGCCAGGGCCTGATGGGACTGGTCGCCTGTGCCTGGGCCGCTTTCGGCTCGGCATTCGGTCCGGTCATGCTGACGGCACTTTTCTGGAAACGCCTGACCTACTGGGGGGCCGTTGCCGGTATCATGGCCGGTTTCACCGTGGATATCCTGTGGTATTGCTTTATGGGATGGACCGGTATTTATGAGATCATTCCCGGCTTTCTGGCCGGGCTCGCCGCCACGGCGATCGTGTCGCTGATCGACAAAAAACCGGCTCCGTACGTCCTGGATCTCTTTGTCCGGTCCCGGGGCAAGATCGACTGATCCGGGCACGCGGGCCGTGCGACGGCCGGCGAAATACCTCGCCGGTCGTCCGCTGCGCGGACTCTCGCGGCTCGGGAGGACGGCTATTGCGACAACGGAGCACTAGCCTTATTTTGAGGGCGACACTCGCCCACGCCGCCGATCAAGGGCGACCATCGGGAGACCGCGACATTCTGAAGCAGACACTCGGCTGCGACAACGGAGCAATAGCCTTATTTTGAGGGCGACACTCGCCCACACCGCCGACACTCGCCCGCCACCAGGGAGGAAAGCGCAAAAAGCGCGATGACGTTGGGCAGCACCATCAACTGGTTGAACATGTCCTGCAACGCCCAGACCAGATCGCTCCGGATCATGGTGCCGAGAAAAATGAACCCAGCCGCCAACAGGGAATAAACCGTTACCGCCCGTTTGCCGAATAGATAATGCACGTTGATCCGGCCGAAAAAATTCCAGCTCAAGATCGTGGAAAATGCAAAGAAAAGCAGCGATACAGCCACAAAGATATTCCCGATCGCCGTTGAACTGACCGAGGCAATGGCGTACTGCACCAGATTGGTCTGATTCAACCCGGTGGAAGCCAGCATTTCCCGGTACGTCGCTCCGGTGGCACCCGCCAGCGGCCCGTCCACATAAACCGTGGAGATGATGATCAATGCGGTCATGGTAAGCACGACGGCCGTATCAATAAAGACCCCGATCATGGCCACCGTACCCTGAACATGCGGCGAAGCCACCCGGGCCACCGCATGGGCGTGCGGCGTGGACCCCATACCGGCTTCGTTGGAAAAAAGCCCCCGCTTCACCCCCTGACTGACGGCGGTTTTCAATGCCTGGCCGATACCGCCGCCGATCAGTGCTTCCGGCATGAAAGCATATTTGAAGATACACGCAAATGTTGCCGGGATACATTCGATCCGGGCGATCATCACAAACAGCCCGCCGACCAGATAAAGCAGTGCCATGACCGGCACGATCTTTTCGGTCACACCGGCCAGCCAGGAGATGCCGCCCAGAAAAACCGCCCCGGCACAAACGGCGATCACGATCCCCACCGTCCACGCCGGCACACCGAATGCCGATTGACTGGTGGCCCCGATGGAATTGGCCTGCACCATGCACCCCATAAAACCCAGCGAAAGCACCGTGGCAACCGCAAAAAAGACCGCCAGAAAGGTTCCGCCCCGGTGGGGGAATGCTTTTTTGATGTAATACACCGGACCGCCATGAAGCGTACCATCCGCATCTTCGACCCGGGTACGCTGGGCCAGCACCGCTTCTGCATAGATCGTTGCCATGCCGAAAAAGGCGATCAGCCACATCCAGAAAATCGCCCCCGGACCGCCCGTCAGGATCGCCCCGGCCGCACCGATGATATTGCCCGTACCGACCTGCGCCGCCACCGCGGTGGAAAGAGCCTGATAAGAACTCAAACCATTGCCCTGACTGCCGCCGTGGAGCGAAAATCTGCCGAAAGCGTGCCGCCACCCCTCGGCAAAGCAGCGGACCTGGACAAACCGGGTCCGGATGGTGAAAAACACCCCGCTGCCGACCAGCAGAAAAATCAGCACATAATCGGACAGATACTCATTGATCCGCGACACCCATTGCAACAAATCTTCCATCATCGTATCACTCCCGTTTGGTAAAAAAGCCGCCGCCCGTACCGGGTCCCGTCCCGACCCGTCACCGGCCGCCATACCGGGATGCCATTTGCTTACAACACCCTGGAAAAAAACTCCCGGATCCGGGGCTGCGGTGAATGCCGGATGACTTCATCCGGCGTGCCGTCGGCCGCGATCCTGCCATGATCCATAAAAATCACCCGGCTGGCGACTTCGGCGGCAAAACCGATTTCGTGAGTCACCACCACCATGGTCATACCGTCGCGCACCAGATCTTTCATCAACCCCAGCACTTCGCCGACCATTTCCGGGTCCAGCGCAGATGTCGGTTCATCAAAAAGCAGCACCTCCGGATTCATGGCCAGAGCCCGGACAATGGCCACCCGCTGTTTCTGGCCGCCGGACAACTGGGCCGGATAAGCATCTTTTTTGCCGATCAGCCCGATGCGTTCCAACAGTTCATCGGCCCGGGCCGCCGCTTCTGCCGGGGTGGCTTTGCCGGTCCGGACCGGTGCCAGCGTGATATTCCGGTGAATGGTCAGATTGGGGAAAAGATTGAAATGCTGAAAAACCATCCCCACCTGCTGACGGAATTTGTGGAGCCGCCGCCGGGTGGAAACATCGCGCCCCCGGAACGATATCGTGCCGCCGGTGGGAATCTCCAGCAAATTGAGACAGCGCAGCAGCGTGCTTTTGCCGGACCCGGACGGCCCGACAATGAATACCACTTCGCCGCGCCGGATGGTGGTGCTGACCCGATCGAGTGCCGTCACCCCCTTGAATTCTTTGACCAGATCGCGGATCTCAAACAGGACTTCACTCATTTCTCTTCAACCTTTTTTCCAAAATCCCCAACAGTCTGGTAAGCAGCATCACCACGGCAAGATAGATCAATGCCACGGCCATCAGCGGCAGAAAAGCATCGTATGTCTGACTGCGGATGATATCCCCGCCTTTGGTCAGATCCTGCAACGCGATATAGCCGGAAACACTGGTCTCCTTGAGCAGCACGATCCCTTCATTGCCCAGAGCCGGCAGAACATTTTTCAACGCCTGCGGCAGGATCACCATCCGCATGGTCTGCGAATAGGTCAGCCCCAGACTCTGCCCCGCCTCCATCTGGCCCCGGTCAATGGACATGATGCCGCCGCGGATGATCTCCGCCACATACGCGCCGGAGTTGATCCCGAATGCCACGATGGCAACGCAGATCTTATTCACATCCACCGCCCCGAAGATCACAAAATAGATGATCAGAAGCTGCACGACCGCCGGGGTCCCCCGGATCACCGTAAGATACACCCGGCAACACCAGTCGGCCGCTTTCCACCGGCCGGTCTGATCGGCGGTACTCCGGATGACCGCCACCACAAATCCGATGGCGATCCCCAACAGCACCGCAAAAAAAGTGACGCAGACCGTAACCAGAAAACCGTTCCATAAATAAAGGTAACGCCGGTCTTTGACAAAATTGACATACAGCGAATCACGCAAATGCGCCATCATGCTCCGGTGTCCGCCGACCACGTCCTGCTCCGCCTCCACCTCGCACAATTCCCGGTAATGACGGATGATGCTGTCGAGCCGTCCCTCCTGCTTCAGGCGGCGCAATTCCCGGTTGACCCGCACCAGCAGATCCGGATTGTGTTTACCGATGGCAAAAGCATATTCTTCGCTTGTCAGCGGCACCGTCAGCAGACGGAGGTCCGCCGCTTTCTGCTGTACGAACACCCGGGCCGGTTCGCTGTCGAGAACGGCCGCATCGACTTTTCCGGCCAGCAGGGCGGAAATCACCAGCGGTGCATGGGCATAGCGTTCCGGTTCACGGATGTTTTTTGTTACATACAAATCCCCGGTGGTACCATGCTGTACCCCGATGACTGCTTTTTTCAGATCTGCCACCATCTGATACGGGGCATCGCGGCGGACGACGATCAACTGTTCGGCGATCACATAGGAATCGGTAAACAAGACCTGTTTCTTCCGCTCTTCCGTCACGGTGATACCGGCGGCGGCGATATCCGCCCGGCCCGACTGCACCGCGGCGATCAGCGAATCGAAACTCATGTCCTGGATTTCCAGTTCGTACCCCAGCGCGTCGGCGATTTCCCGGACGATCGCCGGATCGATACCATCGATTTTCTGGCCGCTCACAAATTCATACGGGCGGAAGGTGGCGTTGGTCACCATGACCAGTTTGGGCTTGTCACTTCCGGAACACCCCCACACGCCCGACAATAAAAGACCGGTCATCAGAAGCAGAAAATACCGCATTCCCGTCTGTCCTCATTCTGTTGCCGCACCTGATCATCCCGCGTGGACGCCCGCATCCGGAATCCGGCAAATCACAACTCCGGCGATATTCCGCCCCGGCGACCTCATGGTCTGCTGCGCGGCAGCAGCACCGGCTCCTGCCATTGTACCGGCGAAACGCACCGGCGGTTGTCCGGGGGGATGACCGGTCGGACCGGTCGGGAACCACGCACCCGGCACGGATCTTTCCGGAACCGGGACAAAAAAAATGGCAGTCCTGTAAGGATTCGAACCTCAACAAAGTGAACCAGAATCACTTGTGCTACCGTTACACCACAGGACTGCATCCATCGTTTACACGATATCATTACAATAACCGCATTTTTGAAAAAAACAAGTCCCCAATGCAATTTTTTTTGTTATTAGCGGAAAAAAATCTTTTATCCCGCCTTTTCCGCGTCCGCTGCCTTGACATAACGCCGTCACGGCAGTATATTTAAGGAGAATAAAAAAGTTTCCGAACCAGACAACCCAAACTTGAAAGGGAAAAAAATGATCAAAGTCGGTATCAATGGTTTCGGCCGTATCGGCCGTATGGTCTTCCGCGCGGCGGTTGAAAATTTCAGCGATGACATCCAGATCGTCGGCATCAACGACCTGCTCGATCCGGATTATCTGGCCTACATGCTGAAGTATGACTCCGTCCACGGCATCTTCAATCACGAAATCGCCGTCGAAGGCAACTTCCTCGTGGTCGATGGTCAGAAGATCCGTCTGACCTCCGAAATGGATCCGGCCAACCTCAAGTGGAACGAAGTCGGTGCCGATGTCGTCGTCGAATCCACCGGTCTCTTCCTCGAAGATGCCAAAGCCCGCAAGCACATCGAAGCCGGTGCCAAAAAAGTCATCATGTCCGCTCCCTCCAAGGATGCGACCCCGATGTTCGTCTATGGCGTCAACGACAAGACCTATGCCGGTCAGGACATCATCTCCAACGCCAGCTGCACCACCAACTGCCTGGCCCCGATCAGCAAGGTCCTGAACGACAAGTTCGGCATCAAGCGCGGTCTTATGAC
>JAFQLP010000162.1 GCA_017414565.1 Lentisphaeria bacterium
ACCGACCATCGCCTTTGCCGAGGTTGGCACTGCGGATGACCCGGCGGGTAGCGGGGTCAAAAAGATGCCATCCGGTATCCATATCTCTGCCCCGTGAAAGAAACATGATCTTGCCGTTACCGGTGACAGCCGAAGCCTGATAATGCTGGGCTTCCGGGCGCGGGGATGCCTGCCAGACGACCTTGTTGGTATCCATATCGAACAAAAACACTTTGGCGGATTTCTCCACCGGCTGACTGCCGGTACCGCCCATAATGGATGAGGTACCGAAAAGCAGCCGCGTACCGGGCACGACCACCAGATCCATGATACTCTGGCGGGGGATCACATCGCGCCAGGCATCAATGGCTCCGGTACGGACATCGATCCGGGCAATAACGCCGCCGTGTTTGTTTTTGGTGGGTATGGTGCCGATATAGAAGACATTGCCTTCCTCGTCCGCCTGGGTGAACCGGATCGGACGGTCCTGCGACCATTTCCGCAAATCGCCGAATGGCCGGGGATTTTTTCCGGCTTGCCACGGCTGGCTGGGATCGAGCGTATCGAAATAGCACTCCACATAACTGGCCATCAGGATACCTTTCGGGGTGGAAACCAGGTCATAATTCTGCACGCCGCCGCGGGACCCCATGCCCCAGTCGGTCGAAACCAGGGTTTTCAGGTCAAGTGCAAAAACATTGGCGGGGAAAATCCCGCTGCCGTAAAGTACGCCGTCTCTGGTGGCCCCGATGGCGTACAATTCATGTCCGACGACCGGCATTCCTTCAATGGGGATACAGCGGACTTTGCCGCTGCGTTCTTTCACCCACAATCCGTCGGCATCAAAATAAAGCGCGTTGGTATCATCCGAGAAACGGTTGCGCTGATGCCGGGCGTTATTTTTGATCCCCGACCGGAAATCCCCGCTGGAAACCGCCGAATCCGGAGTCACCAGCCCATCCGGGGTACAGAGCATTATTTTTTTGCCGATCTGGGTATAGACTTTGCCATTGATCCGCGACACCCGGGGCAACTGCGTGTGATTGGCGGCAAAATCCTTCGTTTCCTGCGGGGTCAGGATCTGCTTTTTTCTGCCGCTTTTCAGATCGACCGCAAACATTTCGCAATGATGTTCGCCGACCGGCACATACATCACATCGTCGTCATCCACGGAGGCATTGAGGGCGTAACTCAACCGGGGATCTTCCGTCATCCGGCCGAGGGAAATGATTGTATCGGTGGCCGGATCGACACCGATCACCTCGGTATTCGGGTAGGTCGCCCAGAAAATGCGGCCCCGGGAATCGCGGGTCACACCGAGATAATAGAGCCGTTCTTTGTAGAAATGCAGGACTTTGGAGGTTTTGGTGGGAATATGGTATTTGATCAGAGCGGCACCGCGATTGCCTGCCAGCACATAGATACTGTCACCGGCGGCCGCCAGCGACGGCCGGTAACTGTGCGGCCCGAAATATTTGGTCAGATCCAATTTATGGAAACCGCTGCGCTCACTGTATCCCACCAGGAAATGCTCGATCGTGGCCCGGGTCACGCCCCACGCGATCCGGTCGCCATCGGGCCCAACGGTGACAAAATCCACCGCTGACTGTTTGCTGGGCAACGGCCGCCCCAGACATTCCAGCACGATTTTGCGGCCGTCTTTCTGGGGGAAAACGCCGACCTGCTGAACTTTGAGCTGCTGCGGTTCACCGGGGGCCCGGTACGATGCCGCCGACAAAATCGCCATACTGCCCCAAACTGTCATTACCGCCGCCCATGCCAATTTGTTCATCTTCCGACTCCTTTTATTACGCTATTTTACAAACTATAGCCGGAAAATCCGGAAATTCCAATGGTAAAAACGAAAAATTTTCCGCCGCCCCGATCGGCAGGGTTTTGCCATCCGGCCGCTTGCAAAAAAAAAGAGCGGTGCTATTATATCTATAGGAGAACAGCGGCGCGCAATACGGAGAACTGCGATGAAATTGAACATCACCTACCGCAAAGGCGGGGATTCCGGCGAATGGAACAGCGAGGAAAATGAAGTTATTTCCCGTTGGAACCGGTTTTCGCTGGTACTTTTGCTGGTCTTCGTACTGTCGGCACTGGCGGGTGCTTCGGCCCGGACATTGACATTTGCTGCGGGTGAATCCTGCGGATTTGCCGATTGGTTTCTTTTCTGCAGTGCCTCGCCCCTGCTGGGCGTCTGGGGGCTGATCAACATGTTCACCGGCGGAGCGGATACCGCGCTGGCCGGGCTCTTCCGCAGTCATCCGGTCGCCGGATTGCTGATCCTGAATCTGATATTGTACGGTTTTATCTGGCTGCTCGGCAGGGTGGCCGGTATCCGTTTTCTCGGAGCGGCCAAATTGCGCATCGCCTCCAATTTTCTGATGATCCTGGTTTGCTGGGGGATTTTCCAACTCCTGCTGTTCGGGACCACCACCGTTTGGAAACAAAGCGGCATCCGGCAGACCCTGTCGCCGACCGCCACCGCAACGGAGCAGAATTGAATCAGTACGACACCATTTGCGGGCCGGCCACGGCCATTGGCGGTGCTGTTGCCGTTATCCGTATTGCCGGGCCCGATGCGATCGCCATCGGCAACCGGATCTGGCACGGACGGGAGCCGCTCTCCCGGGAATGCGCCCGGAAAATGCTTCTGGGCCGGGCCGGTGGCGATCATGTGCTGGCGGTTTGTATGCCGGCACCGGCCAGTTATACCGGCGATGATGTGGTGGAGATCCACTGTCACGGCGGCGCGGCGGCGGCGCGTTCGGTGCTGCGGACGGCTCTGGAAGCCGGGTGCCGGATGGCCGAACCGGGTGAATTCACCTGCCGGGCCTTTCTCAACGGCAAACTGGATCTGGTCAAAGCGGAGGCGGTCGCCGAAATCGTGGCGGCCCGCAGTGATACGGCACTCCGGCTGGCGGAACGGCAGCTGGCAGGTGCTTTGAGCCGGGAATTGCAGGATTTGCGGACGGCTCTGGTGGAGATCCTCGCCGAATGCGAATCCCACCTTGATTTTCCGGATGAAGAACTCGACTGGGAACCGGATCTGGCGGCCGGATTGGACCGCCCCATTGCCCTGACGGAGCGGCTGTCCGCCTCGGCCCATGCCGGGTCGGTGTTGCGGGACGGCATCCGGGTGGTGATCGCCGGGCGGCCCAATGTGGGGAAATCCAGTTTGATGAACCGGCTCCTCGGCTACGACCGGGCCATTGTGACCGCCATTCCCGGTACCACCCGCGACACGCTGGAGGAACCCCTGACGCTGGCCGATATCCCCATCCGCCTGACCGATACGGCCGGGGTGCGTGACGGCGGCGATCATATCGAACAAATCGGTATTGAACGGAGCCGTCAGACCATGGCAACGGCTGAAGTGATTTTTCTGGTGCTGGATGCCTCGGCACCGGCCCCGGCCGCCGAATGGGCGGCGTGGCAGCAGGACCCGCGGATGCTGGTGATCTGGAACAAAATCGATCTTGTGCCGGACCGGGTGCTGCCGGAACTCCCGGTGCCGTCGGTGCGGCTTTCCACCCTGACCGGCGAAAATCTGACGGCTTTGGCTGATGCGTTCCGCCAACTGGTGTGGGGCAGCAGCGATTGGAGCGAACCGGAACTGGCGGTCAATTCCCGTCATGCGGCCGAACTGGCGGTGATCGGGCAACTGCTGCCCGAAGCGGCCGGATCGCTGCGCCGCGAAGAATGGGAGGTGGCGGCGATCCCGTTGCGGAGTGCCATTGCGGCGGTTGACCGGATCACCGGCGAAAATGCGGACCCCGATCTGCTGGAGCGGATCTTCAGCCGGTTCTGTATCGGCAAATAGGCGGCCGGAACCATGATACGCCCGTCCGCCCTCTCCCCTGCCCGGCTGTTCACCGGTTTTGCCGCCGCCTGGCTGGTGCTGTGGGGATTTTTCTTCGTTACCGCATGGGTCATTCCCGGCAGTCAGAGTCCCTTTTTTGCCGGAACGGCCGATCTGTTGCGGGATTTTCTG
>JAFQLP010000163.1 GCA_017414565.1 Lentisphaeria bacterium
CAACGCATCCTGACGACCAACATGACCATCACCAACGGTCACACCATGGTGATTGGCGGCATGATCCAGGAAAAGAAAAAAGATTACCTCAATTCGGTCCCGGTCATCTCCGATATCCCGATGCTCCGCCGACTGCTCGGCAGTACCGCCCAGTCGGTGGAACGCACCGAACTCCTGGTGCTGATCACCGGCTACATCATCAACGAAAAGAGCCCGGTCGAAGACATGCTCCGCCGTTACAACCAGTCGGTCAAGGCCATCAGCACATTTGAAAACCAGCTCGAAGAAGAACATGCCCGGGATCTGGAGCGTTACCGCCAGAGCCGCGCCCGGATCCAGGAGATCCGGGAGGAAAACGCCCGGGAACAGCAGCGTCAGGGGTCGCCGGTGGACGGTGACTCCGGCAATGCGGTCGCCGCGGCGGCCGTGACCGGAGCCGAAGAAGTCAAACCCGCTGCCGCGCCCGCGGCGGCACCTGCGGAGCAGAAGAAATGAATCAACCGGTATCACCGCTCGCCGCCCTGCAGGCCTGTTTGACAGAAAAATTTCCCGATTACGCCAATTTGCTGACCGAATTCCCGCCCCGGGAATCGGATCGCAAACTGCTCTCTGCCGGGCATCTTTCCGAAGTGGAACTGTTGAATCTGTACAGTCAGTTTTTCGGAGTGCCGCTGGCCGAAGAGGAGGAATTGGGCGATCCGGAACTTTTTCCGGGGCTTTCGATCGATGCTTTGAACGCCCATCTCTTCTATCCCTGCAACTGGGACGAAGAATCGGTCTGCATTCTGGTTTCCGACCCCTATGAACTGGACAATCAGAGTTATCTGATCGCGCAATCCATGGGCTTGCAGTGCCGGTTCCAACTGGTCCGCCGGTCGTTTCTGGAACGCCTTTTGAGCAAGGCTTCCGGGAGTGGCGAGGAGGACAGCACCATCAATGCCGGACTCGAAGACGAAAACACCCTCCGGACCATGGCGGGAGAAGCCCGCATCGTCCGGCTGGTCAACGATATGTTCAACCGGGCCATTGATCTCGGGGCATCCGACATCCACGTGGAACCGGGCGAAATTTCGGTTTCCATCCGGTGCCGGGTAGATGGTGTCCTGACCGAAATCATCAATGTGCCGCGTTCCCAGTTCCCGGCGATCGCCTCCCGTATCAAACTGATCTCCGGGTTGAACATTGCCGAAAGCCGGTTGCCGCAGGACGGCCGTACCAATATCCAACTGGGCAAAATGAAACTGGATATGCGTGTCAGCACGATCCCGATCCTGACCGGCGAAAGCATCGTGCTGCGTCTGCTCAACAGCGAAAGCATCACATTTGACCTCAAATCGCTCGGTATGGACGATGCCATGCTCGAGCAGTTCCATCAGTTGATCCAGATCCCCTACGGCATCATTCTGGTGGTGGGGCCGACCGGTTCCGGCAAAACGACCACCCTTTACAGCGTGATCGCCCAGCTCAATGACCAGAAGAAAAAAATCATCACCGTGGAAGACCCGGTGGAATACAAAACGCCCGGCCTCTGTCAGATGCAGGTGAACCACAAGATCGGGGTGACATTTGCCTCCGGTCTGCGTTCGATCGTGCGTCAGGACCCGGATATCATTCTCGTCGGCGAGATTCGCGACCGCGAAACGGCTGACATTGCCATCAATGCCGCCCTGACCGGGCACTTGGTTTTGAGCACGCTCCACACCAATGATGCCGTCGGTGCCGTCACCCGTCTGATCGATATGGGGATGGAGGGTTTTCTGGTATCGTCGGCCCTTTACGGCGTGCTGTCGCAGCGGTTGGTCCGCAAGATCTGTCCGGTCTGCAACGGCTCCGGCAAGGACGACGAAGGCGGTAAATGCCGCCGTTGCAACGGGACCGGGTACAAGGGCCGGTGCGGTATCTTTGAATTGCTCCGCATGGATGATGAGATCCGCCGTGCCGTCAACACCAATGCCTCCAGTTCCGAACTGGAAAAGATCGCGGTGAAAAACGGCATGATCCCGCTCCGCGAAGACGGCATGGCCAAAGTTCGCGCCGGCATCACCACGCTGGAAGAACTTTCCCGCAGTACGACCGAGGCGTAACCGATGCCGCGCTACCGTTATCTTGCGTCTCCGGTCCGCGGCGGCGAACACCGGGAAATGATCATTGAGGCCGATACCTCACAGGAGGCTTTGAGCAAACTCCGTTCCTGCGGCATGACACCGATCCGTTATCTGGGCGAAGAGGGCGAAGAAACCGGCTGGAAAGCCCTGTTCCGCCGCAAAAAGGTGGACGGCTACGAATTCACCAGCCAACTGGCACCGCTGCTGGCGGCCAACATCCCGCTGGAACGCGCACTGGCGATCATGGTCGAAAGCAGTACCGATGCCGATATGAAAGAATTGACCAATTCGCTCCGTCAGGGGTTGCATGAAGGGAAAAAATTCTCCGATCTGATCCGGTCCTGCGGCAGCATATTCCCCGGTTTTTACGCCAATCTGATCGAGACCGGCGAAGAGACCGGCTGTCTGCCGGAGGTGGTGGAGGAATTGCGCCGGTTCATGGCCGAAAGCAAAGAGTTGAAAGACTTTATCATCTCCAGTTCGATCTATCCGATGGTGGTGCTTTTCATCACCCTGCTGGTGGTGATACTGATGTTCACCATCTTCATTCCCCGCTTCGCCGCGATTTTTGCCGATATGGGGCGTGAACAGCCCGCCTCCATGGAATTTCTGATGTCCATGAGCACGATCATGACCCACGCCTGCTGGCTTGTGCCGTGTTTGCTCACCGTGCTTTATCAGGGACTGCGCCTCCGTTACGGAGCGGCCCAGTTGAAAGAATGGAAAAGCATCCTGCTCTGCCGGCTGCCGGTTTTCGGCCCGATCCTGATCGCCATTGAGATCGGCCGTTTCATCCGCACGATGTCGATCATGATCAGCAACCATGTGGATATCATCAAAACGGTCCGGATCTCGGAAAAAGTCATCGTCAACCAGACCATCCGCCGCAGTTTTGATCCGCTGGAGCCGAAACTCCGCAGCGGTGAAAAACTTTCGGCGGCACTGGCGGGCAATCCGTTTCTGCCGGCGGGGCTGGCGGCCAAGGTGCGGGTCGGCGAAGAATCGGGCGCGGTCGGCCCCATGCTGACCCGCTGTGCGGAATATATCGAAGAGGGGACCCGCCGCAAGATCAAACGGTTGTTGAGTCTTTTTGAACCGGTGGTGATCGTTTTTCTGGCCCTGATGGTGCTGGTGGTGGTGGTGTCCATCTTTATGGCAATCATGGAAATCAACCAAATCGAGTAGTCTTTTTTCAAAAGGAGGTTTTATTATGCAGCAACGCTCCCGCAAAATCCGTTTTTTCACCCTGATCGAAGTGGTGGTCGTGATCGTCATTCTGGTGATGCTCGCATCGCTGGCCGCTCCGATGTATTTCCGTTACATCCGGCAGGCCAAGGTCAGCACCGCGAAAACCCAGATCAAACTGCTTGAACAGGCCCTCAATGACTACCGGCTGGATATCGGCAGTTACCCCGATGCGGCGGACGGCCTGAAGGCTCTGGAAGAAAATGTCCAGCAGGAGGAAAAATGGGACGGTCCCTACATCAAACCGGCCGTGCCGAAAGATCCCTGGGGCAACGATTATGTCTATGTCGCACCGGGCGAACACGGTGATTTCGATCTTTGCAGTTACGGCAAGGACGGCCAGCCCGACGGCGAAGGCGAAAATGCCGACATCAACAACTGGGAATAATCGTCTGCCAGCGGCATGAAACGGCATTCTTTCACCTTGATCGAAATGGCGGTGGTGATCGCCATCATGATGCTCGGCATCGGTTTGAGCGGAGTCGCGCTCCGGTCGCTGTCGTCGCCGCGCAAATTTGATCAGGCGGTAAAAGAATTCCAGAGTTTCTGCGTATCGAGCCGTTCCCAGGCCATGGAACTGGGGCGCGACCGGGTGGTCTATTTCAATCCGAAAGAGCGGCGGTTCCGTTCCTGTGATCCGGAATGGGTCCCTGCGCCGCGCGAAGAGGAAACGATCGTTTACCGGAGCGTCCCTGACGATTACCGGGATGCGGAGGAGAATCCGGATGACAGCGCGTATGTCGCGCCGGTCAACTTTGCCAGTCCGACCTGGCAGTTGCCGGAAGATTTCGAATTGGACGACAATACCGGCATCCAGACCACGGCAGAATCGTTTTTTGAGGACAAAATCGGGGACGAGCGCGAGATCGAAGTTTTCCGTTTCTATTCCGATGGCGGTGCCTCCGGGCTGCTCCGTTTCAGACTTTCTTATCGTGATATGACCAAAATTTTCCAAATTTCCCCGCTGACCGGGCGGCTGTTACTGCTGGAGCAAGACGATGACATGCTGCGGTAAACGGTTACGGCGTACCTTCACCCTGATCGAGGTGGTCGTGGCAATGGGGATCCTGTCGCTGGGGCTGGTTTCGTTGTTGAGCGTGACCAGTGCAGCCCAGGCCCGGATCGGCAAAGCCCGGGATAAATGGGTCCGGTTCCACATCCTGTCGCAGGCGGTCGAATACCTGATGCTTCAGGATTTTGAAGACCCCGAACTGCCCGGGCCGGATTTTTTTGATTATCCCGATTACCGGGTCGAGTGCGAATATGAAACCGTGGAAGACCTGCCGGATGAATTGATGGGGCTTTCCGGTCAGGCCGTACTCAAATGTGCCGTGATCGAATTGATCGATCTGCGTAGCGGCGACGTGGTGGATACCGTCAGGATCGACCGCATTGATTACGACGAGGTGGTTGATGAATAAACCCGTATCCCGGCATACCTTTACCCTGATCGAAATCGTGGTGGCCACCACTCTGCTGGGGCTGGTGGGGCTGATCATCGGGACATCGTTGAGCACCTTTCAGCGCGCGCTCACCCGCACCCAGCGGATCGCGGACTGGCTGGACCGCAATCAGGCGATCGACCGGCTGGCGGAAACCGCGCTGCGCTCGGCGATCCCGTTCAAATGGCCGAATATCGAAGAAGACGAAGAACAGAATGTTTTTCTCGGCGAAAGCGATGAACTGTGGCTGACGGCCATGAACCGGAGTTACGGTCAGGAGGGAGCGTTCCGCTTTGTCCGCATCTATCTGGAGGAAAACGAACTCCTGGTCGATTACTCCCCCTACCCGCTGCTGCCGTGGCTGGAACTGGGCGGGCAGAATTACGAAACCGAACTGATCTCCCCCGCGGTCCAGGAAATTCTGTTCACCTACGCCGCTTACAACGAAGACGGCGACCTGACCTGGTACGAAAGATGGGATGAAGATGAACAGGGCGAAGATGCCTTTCCGCTGGCGATCCAGTTGACCATCACCTGGGAAGATGGCACCACCGAACGCTGGCTGCGGCGCACGGCGGGGACCTCCACCAATACCGAATATCTCTCCGGGACCGCGGTTTCCACCGGTTCGACCTCGACCTCAACATCGACCTCGTCCAGTTCGTCATCGTCCCGCCGGACCACGACCGCAACGGGGGCCGCATCGGGAGGCCGCCGATGAAACACCGCCGCAACACCGAATCCGGGATCGCATTGATCGCGGCACTGGCCCTGATAGCGACTGCCGGGCTGATGGCGGCAACGATGGTGATCGTATCGCGTATCGGCACGCTGTACGCGGTCAGTTTTGTGGATATGATGCGTTCCGGCTATGTGGCGGAGGGAGCGGCCAACCGCATCCGTTACCTGATCGAAGCGGATCGGTCGGTCTTCGGAGACAGCGATGCCCAGGAACTTGAGTACGACACCTACGAAATCGACCGTTATCTGGCGGATGGTTCGCCGCACGAAATCGATTACTACGGGACCCCCGTCAAATTCACGATTTCCAACGGGGTGAGCGGCTATGTCATATCGGGGGAATCGGATTTCAGCATCTACACCCAAAACCGCACCGATGAAACGCTGGTTGTCGATACCGTCGGCATTTTCCGCCGCCGTTATACGGACTACGAAGACAGCGATGACGATGTTTCGGAAGATGGTCTGGAGCGCGAAGATTACGAATCGCTCGGCCAATACAATCTGCCCCGCAACGGCTCCATGCAGTACCGGGAGGAAATGCTGTGGATCCCCGGCAGCGACGAACTGCTGCCGACGGATGCCGACGGACGGCTTTCGGCGATCCGGCATTTCCGCATCACGGCCACCGGCAATCCCTCGATTTATACAGCCACCTATGCCCAACTGCGGACCTATGGGGAATTGGAGGTGGAAGAAGCGGTCAATGTCCTGAATGCCCTGAAACAGTGGCGGATCGACCGGACCACCTTGAGCGACCAGCTGTCGGAGGATACCTTGAGTGCCATTAAGAGCAAATTTTCGTTCACCGAGTCGGAATATTACACGGTGCGGATCTCCCAGACCAATGCGGATCTCCGCCCCGGGGCGCGGCTCTTGTTCACCTTCCAGGCGGATGGCATCGGCGGCCCCTCTTCCAAAGTGGCCACCTTTCTGGAATATTTCCGTTTTTGAAACGGCCCCCGGAGCGGCGATCGGATTGCCGGCAGACGTTTTGGAAGTTTTTTTGCGCTTTGTTGCAATTCCGGGTTGAAAAAATCGCAGAATAAAGTATTGTAAAGTGTACCAGTTATGTGCCAGAGTGGCGGAATGGCAGACGCAGTTGACTCAAAATCAACCGGTGAAAACCTTGTGGGTTCGACTCCCACCTCTGGTACCATTTTTTTTGCCCTGATTCCGGACATGATGCCGTTTTGATTCCCCATCCCCCCTCACCCGGCAAGAGAATCCGGCATTACCACCACCATTGTACTGCTGCAAAAAAATGTCCGCCGGGTGATCCGGTAAATCAAAAAAACACCGGCCGGGCCATCATACCGTAAATGTTTCCCCCACCCGGGGCGTGCTGACCCGGCAGCCGGGCAGCGAACCGGTCAGATAGCGGATTGCCGCATCGCCGGTACAATGAAACAACATCAGCCGGGATATGCCGGACTGCCGGATAAATGCCGCCGTCTGTTCCAACCGATGATCATCCGCGTGCCGCAAATGCAGGCCGCCGACAACGGTATGGATCTTGATTGCCGGACAGCAATCACGGAACCGCTGCCAGGTATTGATCAACCCGGCATGACAGCACCCGGTGATCAAAACCCCGTCGCCGGTCAGCAGCGCGATCTCTCCGGCAACGGTATCCGGCACGGAACACGCCGGATCACCATAAAAATCGCC
>JAFQLP010000164.1 GCA_017414565.1 Lentisphaeria bacterium
CCCGGCGAACCGCACCGCCCGGGGCAATTCGATCCGGAAACTCAGCCAGCTGCCTTCCAGCCCCTCCACGTTTTCGGGAATGCCGCGCACCCGGATGAAACTCTGATCGCCGTTTTCAAAAAATCCGACCTGACCGTTGCCGCCGACAAGCCGTTCCCGGATGCCGCGATTCATCAGCGAACCGTTCATGGGCATCTGACCGCCGCCGAAATCATCGCCGCCCTCCTCGGGCGTTTCACCCTGCACGACATCCAGCCCCATGATGCGGAAATTGTGACGGGTATTCTGGGAATTGCCGAAGAAAAATTCGATCCGGGCAATGTCATCCGCCGCACCTTTGCCGATGACCGCTTTGAAATTGCCGGAAGCGTGCGGATCGAATGTGATCTCCGATTCCGCATCGTTACCGACCGCAAATGCCGGTCTGGTATCCTGAATGATCCAAATCGGATTTTTGTCGTCTTTCTTGTAGAAACGGATGATCACCGTTTCGGGACGGTTGTCCGTCAGATTCACAAACCGGCATTTCAGAGCCTTGCCGCGGAAATCGACCGGCCGGGCCAGATTCAATGAAAAATTGATGTACCCCATGGCTCCGCCGCGTTTGCTGATCGCACCGGAAACGATCAGACAGCGTTCCGTGGGATTGTTGGCTTCGCTGCTGCTGCCGTCTGTCAGCGTACCGCCGATATTAAGGGAATTGCGCCGGCCGCCGAACGCATCGTCATTGCCGTTGTCTTCTTTCGGCACGAACAGACGGACATTGCCGCCGCGGCCGCGCTTGACCTGCTGGGGACGCAGTTCTTCCAGTAAATTGCCTTCGCCTTCGGCCCACACCTGACCGCCCAGCAGCAACGCCGCGGCCGTCAGCATCATCCGACTCCACATTTTCATTTTTGTCTTTCTCCGGATATCTTTGAATCAACTCTTATTTCTGTTTCGGCTGTACCTTTTTTCAGAATACTCCGGTTTTCCGGAATTGCAAGCCGGAAAAAACCGCAAATCCGGCTTTCCGGATCATTTTCCGCCATTCCGGCGGATGGTACCGGCCAGACCGTGCGCGGTCAACCCCTCCATCCGGCCGAATTCCTCGATCACCGGGATCTCCTGCTGAATGGCCGTTTCGGAATAACGCACCAGACTCATACGGCGGTAGAAATCGCCCACCGTCAGTCCGTGGAAACAACGGGCACTGCCGGCAGTCGGCAGCACATGGCTCGGACCGGCACAGAAATCGCCCACCGGTTCCGGTGTCCACGGACCCATGAAAATGGCCCCGGCGGCCCGGATCTTGCGCGCCACCTTTTCCGGCGATGCGGTCATGATCTCCAGATGCTCCGGCGCATAACGCGATGCCAGTTCCGCCGCCTGATCGAGGTCCTCCGCCACGATCATAAAAACACCTTTGTCCAGCACTTTATCGACCGTTTCCAACCGGGGCAGCGCGGCTTTGCGCGCCATCAGTTCGGCCTCCACCCGGTCGGGCAGCGTGGGATCATCGGTCACCAGCACCGCCTGTTCCAGACCGCTGCCGTGTTCCGCCTGACTGAGCATGTCGGCGGCGATGAAGTCCGGCCGCGCGGTGGCATCCGCCAGCACCAGGATCTCCGACGGACCGGCGATCATGTCGATGCCGACTTTGCCGTAAACCAGCCGCTTGGCGGCCGTCACATAGGCATTGCCGGGGCCGACGATCTTTTCCACCCGGCGGATGCTTTCCGTACCCAGTGCCATGGCGGCGATGCCGTACACGCCGCCCAACCGGTAGATCTCGGTGATCCCGACGGTTTTCATGGCAAACAGGACCGCCGGATGGATGCGGCCTCCGGGCCCGGCGGGCGTTACCGCCACGATCTCCGGAACTCCGGCGGCGGCCGCGATCCCGGCCGTGTGGATCACCGTGGACACCAGCGGTGCCGTACCACCGGGGATATACACCCCCACCCGCTGCATCGGTACAAATTTTTCACCGACCATCACGCCCCGGCGCGGCGACCGGTGCCAATCCCGGGGACGGCGGAGCCGGGCAAAATCCCGGACATGCCGGAACGCAGTGCGGATCGCCCGTTTGGATTCCCGCGGCAGAGCCGCTTCCGCCGCCGCCAATTCCGCTTCTGTCACCCGGAATTGATCCGGTGTGAGTTCCACATGGTCGAAACGGGCGGCATATTCCACCAGCGCGGCATCCCCGCGGGCGGCCACGCCATCGAGGATGGCGGCAACATTCTTTTCGATCTCCGGCGGATAACCGGGGCGTTCAAACAAAGCAGCGATCTCCTGTTCAAACCCGGACATACTGCTTGACAGTTTTTTCATTTTCTGATCCTCCTTCCAATCCCCGCCGTCGTCCGACGGCAGTCATTGCGGTAAACCTGCGCGCGTTACTTTACACCGGAAACCCCTCCTTTACAACAGTGTTTTTGCGAAGATCCGCTTGATTTTCCCGGAATCCGGCAGTATTATATATACGGCGATCCATGCCAACAAGCACCAACAACAAGGAAGTAATCATGGTCAACTACAAAGATCTCGGTCTGGTGAACACCCGTGCGATGTTTGCCAAGGCAGTCAAAGGCGGCTACGCCATCCCCGCTTACAACTTCAATAACATGGAACAGCTCCAGGCCATCATCCAGGCCTGCGTTGCCACGGAATCCCCGCTGATCCTGCAGGTTTCCAAAGGTGCCCGCGACTATGCGAACCAGACCATCCTCCGCTACATGGCGCAGGGCGCGGTCGAATACGCCAAAGAGATCAACAACGGCAAACTGATCCCCATCTGTCTGCATCTTGACCACGGTCCGGATTTTGAAACCTGCAAGAGCTGCATCGAATTCGGTTTCAGCTCCGTCATGATCGACGGTTCCCATCTGCCCTACGAAGAAAACGTGGCCCTGACCCGCAAGGTCGTGGAATTCGCCCACCAGCACGATGTCACCGTGGAAGGTGAACTCGGCGTGCTCGCCGGTGTGGAAGACGAGGTCAAGGCCGACAATCATGTTTACACCCGTCCGGAAGAAGTCGTTGACTTTGTCAGCCGCACCGGTGTGGACAGCCTCGCCATCGCCATCGGTACCAGCCACGGTGCCTACAAATTCAAGCCGGGCGACAATCCGCGGATCCGCCTTGACATCCTCGCTGAAATCGAAAAGCAGATCCCCGGTTTCCCGATCGTCCTGCACGGTTCCTCCAGCGTTCCCCAGGATCTGGTCCAAATCATCAACGCCAACGGCGGCAAGATGAAAGATGCCATCGGTATCGGCGAAGACCAGCTTCGCGAAGCGGCGAAATCCGCTGTCTGCAAGATCAACATCGACTCCGACGGCCGTCTGGCGATGACGGCGGCGATCCGCAAGGTCTTCACCGAAAAGCCGGAAGAATTCGATCCGCGCAAATATCTCGGCCCGGCCCGTACCGCGCTGAAAGAACTTTACATGCGCAAGAACCGCGAAGTCCTCGGCTCCGCCGGTCACGCTTTCGACGCGGAATAATCCTTCCCGTCCTGTTTACGGAAAAGGGCAGCGGCAACGCTGTCCTTTTTTTTGCATTTTTCGCCTGTTTTCCGGTAAAAAAGATTGCTTTTACTGCAAATCCGGCTAATGTATATGCCGGTCAACCCGGCGTTCACAAGTGGCACTGAACTTCTCTTTCCCGGAGCAATGGAAAAATATGCGGAAACATCCGGAACTTTCCGAAAAAGAATTGGTGGAATCCTACGAACGGCAACCGGTGGGCAAAGTGCTGCAGCTCTTCCGCCCCTACCGATTCATGCTGGCCGGCGCGATTTGCGCCCTGATCCTTTTCAACATGATCTCGCTCGTCATGCCGTGGATGCTGAAGATCGCCATCGACCGGGTCCTGCCCAATGCCGATTACATGCTCTTCTGGCTGCTGGCCGGTTCCATGGTCATCATCTACCTGATGCGCGGGCTGTTGCGTTACATTGCCTGTTACATGATCGACTACACCGGCGTGCGGCTGCTGGTCGATCTGCGGCAGAAGGTGTTCCGCCATTTGCAGAATCTTTCGCTGCGCTTCTACGAAGAATACCGTACCGGTAAATTGATCTCCAATGTTATCAGCGATGTAGCCCTGCTGCAGATGCTCATGCGGGTGATGACCCAGTTTTGTGAACAGATCTTCCAGCTGGCCCTGATCGCCATACTGCTGCTTACCATGAACTGGCGCATGGGGCTGCTGGTCTTCCTGACGATCCCGCTGCACTACCTCAATTTCACCTATTTCCGCCGGATCATCCGCAAAGACTCCCTGCTGGTCCAGGAAAAACTTTCGGAAATCTCGGCCAACCTCTCGGAAACCATCACCGGCGTCAAGGTGGTCAAATCTTTTGCCAAGGAACGCGCCGAAAGCCGCGGCTTTTTCCAGACGCTCCGGCCGATCGTGGATCTGCAGATGCGGGTGACGGTGGACGGTGTCGGGTTGTGGGTGATCTTTGACATGCTCTCCCTGATAACCTACCTCGGCACCATCGGGGTCGGGATTTATTTTGTGCAGAATGACCACATTTCCATCGGGGAATTCGTTGCCTTTTACACCTATGTCGGTATGCTGCTCGGGCCGATCAATGTCCTTTCCAGCCTGTCGGTCACATTTGCCCAGGGCATGGTCGGTGCCAGCCGCATCGTCAAACTGCTGAACACGATCCCGGAAATCAAGGAGATCCCCAATGCGATCCATCCGCCGAAACTTTCCGGTCTGATCGAATTCCAGCATGTTACCTTCTACTATGACAAGAGCCAGCCGCCGACGATCAACGATCTGTCGCTGACGATCCATCCCGGCGAAAAAGTGGCCCTGGTCGGCCCCAGCGGGTCCGGCAAATCCACCATGGGCAACCTGCTGCTGCGCTTTTATGACATCAATTCCGGCTCGATCCGGGTGGACCATATCGATATCCGCCGCCTGAATCTGGAAAGTTACCGCAGTCAGATCGGGGTGGTACTTCAGGAGCCGTTCCTGTTCTCCGGCACCATCCGCGAAAACATTGCCTACGCCAAGCCGGAGGCCAGCCGGGAAGAGATCGAACACGCCGCCCGGATGGCCAATGTGGAAGAATTCGTGGAAAATCTGCCGGATGGCTACGAAACCATGATCGGCGAAAACGGGGCCAGCCTTTCCGGCGGTCAGAAACAGCGGCTCGCCATTGCCCGCGCCATCCTCAAGAATCCGTCCATCCTCGTTCTTGATGAAGCGACCAGTGCCCTTGATACGGTTTCAGAATTCCTGGTGCAGCAGGCCCTTGACCGCCTGATGGAAGGCAAAACCACCATCATCATCGCCCACCGGCTTTCCACCATCCGCAACGCCAATGTGATCGCAGTCCTGCAAAACGGTGTCATCGCCCAACAGGGGACTCATGCAGAATTGATGGCACGGCAGGGAATCTACCGCGACCTTTACGAAAACCAGAGCCGCATGGCACGGGAGCAATTATGATCCAACTGCATCACACCCGTATCCAAGACCAGATCAAGGTCTTCCGCCGCATCATCATCGCCATTCTGCTGATGTTTCTTGTCATGCTGCTCGGCTCCATCTTCGGTTTCATGGCCGACGAAGTCTCCGGCAGCGGCACGGTGGCCGGGATCCGTGAATACGAATTGAAAGCCCTGCAGCCGGCCCGGGTCGTCAAAGTCTTCCATCACGAAGGGGAACTGGTGCAGGCCGGTGAACCGCTGCTGGCATTTGATGACCGCGCCCAGCAGGACATCATCCGGAAGATCCAGAACCGCTGCCGCGAACTGGCATTGCAGATCAAAGTCAAAGAACACGAATTGTCGCTGCTGCACAAAGATCCGCTCCCGGAGTATTACCGGCACACCACGCTGCAACTGCAGGAAGCCCGTGAACGGCTGGCCAAAAACACCAAAGAACTGGAGGTTTTTCAGGAATTGTTCAAACAACGGGCCGTCACCCGCCGCGAATTGCTGCAGGTGGAACTGGGCCATCTCACCAGCCGGATGTCGGTGGAGCGGCTGGCGGAAGATGCCGCCCGGCTCGACGGCATGGCCGAACAGATCATCAGCCGCGCCCAGGCCGAATTGGATCTGCTCCGTCAGGAGTTGAGCAGTTGCGAAAGCGAATTGGAAGATGCCCGTGCCCATCTGGAGGACTACATCCTGCGTGCCCCGGATGCCGGGGTCCCCACCGATATCCCGCCACGGGCAGGCGGCTTTTACCAGACCGGGGAACCGGTGATCCGGTTTGCTGCCAATCAGTCCAAAAAAATCATCGGCATGATCCACGAAAAACATATTTTCAAGGTCGAACCGGGGCAGCCGGTGCGGATCCGCGCCAGCCAGTACAATTATCTGGACTACGGCTATTTCTCCGGCAAAGTCGATATCGTCTATCAACTGCCGGTCGCCATCGACGGAGCCAATTACTACCCGGTCAAGATCCTGCTTGATGATGAACCGCAGGAACTGCGTTTCGGCTCCAGTTGCGAAGTTTCCATCATCACCGGCCGTGAACGGGTCATCTTTCTGCTGCTCGGATTCCGGAGCGAAGATTACCTGAAACGGCGGCAGTTCTTCCGGAAATTCCACACCCGGAAACCGTCCCCCGGCGAAACCGGAGATGCCGCGGCTCCGGCCGTACCGGAGACACCTCCGTCGCCCCCCCCGGAAACCAGATGAAGCGTTTGTTCCGGTCCTGCTGTACGGCATTGCAAACCTTGATCTCTCCGGCCGATTGCGGACGGCTGGCGCAGGTTGGACTGATCTGCAATCTGGCGATCCACCTGGTCAGTTACCGGTTACAGGGGGCCGTGTCACTGCTGCTGCTCGCCTACCTGCTGTTGGTGCTGGGAACGGGCAGTGAAATCGTCCGGGTCAACCGTTGCGGCTTCTGGATCACCCTGCTCACCGGCTGGCTCCACATTCTGTTTTTTGCGGCCCTGATTTATTTTCAGCTTTCGCTTGCCATTGATTTCCTGACATTTCTGCTGTTGATCACCGGCGGCTGGGAGATCCTTGCGCTGGGCAATCTGTTGTGGCCGCGCCGCCTGACATTGCCGCTCATGGTCCTGGGATTTCTGCTGGTCGCGTTTGTGGCCCCTGTTTTCACCCATCCGGCATCCGGAGTGCCGGAAGAGGTGGTGATGACTTTTTTCCGCTATATCTTCATTCCCGCTGATCTGCTTCTGATCCCGCTGCTCGGCGCGGCATGGTGCTTTGCCCGCAAACGGAGGCCGGAAGCCGCCGCCTGATCCCGGAAGCGGAAGCGGGCTGCGCCTCATTGTAACGGCACAAAAAAACCGGGACCCATGCGTTTGCATCTGTCCCGGTGTTACCGGCAACGGTTCCGTCTGCGGTGTTTTCCTCCGGCCATCCCCCCCGGCCGGCGGGACCGCACACACGCGGTCTATTCCTGCGTGTCGCTGACGTAGTAACTCTTTTGGTAGTGATAATAGCGATCGTAGTCTTTGTAGCGGTAATAACCGTATTTGCAGCTGATATCGCTGCGGTCGAAACGGTTGACCAGCAAACCGATCGGCGTTTTTTCCGAGATCTGGGCGATCTGCCGCAGGGTCTGCCGGATCAGGCCGATCTTGGCCCGCGAACAGGCAATAACAAAGACCACCGCATCGGCCATCGGAACCACAATCAGCGGGTCCGCCAGGAAGAGGGCCGGTGCGCCGTCGATAAAGATGTAGTCGTAATTGGCCCGTTCACGCCGGATCATTTCGCTGAAACTGTTGGACATCAGGATCTCCGAGGGATTCGGCGGCAGTGGCTTGCTGCACGGCAGCACATCCAGCGGCAGATTGGCCACATCGCGCACCAGCGCATCATCCCAGGAACTTTCACCGGTCAGATAGGTCACGATGCCATGCTGCGAATGGGACTGGTCAAAGATCTTGCCCAGCATGGGACGGCGGAGGTCGGAGTCGATCAACAGCACTTTTTTACCGGCACTGGCCGTCAGATAAGCGAGCGAAGCGATACAGTTGGATTTGCCTTCGCTCTTGGCCGTACTGGTAAAGAGGAAGACCCGGGCACCCTGACCGTCTTTGCCGGCATCCGGACAGAGATAAGGCAGATTGGCACGGGCCAACCGGAACGCTTCGGCCAGGTCGGTATGCTCTTTGCTCTCCAGCAGGGAATAGAGCGGTTCGTCCGGGATCTTGTCCTTGACCAGCGGGATCACTCCCAGCATGGATTTGTCGAAGAACGAATCCACCTGTTCGGGATTCTTGATGGTCTGATCCATCATGCCGAAGATCATGGCCAGCACAAAACCGGCAACAAGCC
>JAFQLP010000165.1 GCA_017414565.1 Lentisphaeria bacterium
CCCCGGCGGCATCGGAACTGCGGAGGATGGACCCCAGATTGCCGGGTTTTTCAACGGCTTCGGCAACCAGATAGAAGCCATCCGGATACAGCGGGATATCGTCCAGCGTGTGTTTCCGCATTTCGGCAATGGCGATCAGGCCCTCGGGGCGTTCCCGGTAGGCCATTTTTTCCAACAGAAACGGCGGCACCTGCATCACCCTGGTCCCGCCGGAAGCGAGCATTTCCAGCAGGGAAAATTCATTTTCCCCGAGAAAGAGTTCCGGGGCAAAAAAGACCTCCCGGATGATCATGCCGTACTCGTGGCCGCGGGAAAGTTCCCGGTAGCCTTCGAGAATGGTCAGCCGTTCCCGTTCGCGGTCGCGGCGGTCGCGCAATTTCACGGCGTGTTTGATGGCCGGGTTCTGGGCACTGGTGAGCTTTTGAAATTCCATCGTGAAGCAATCCTTTTTGTATCTTTTCAGGTAAATATAATGCCCCGCGGATTTTTGTCAAGGGGCTGGCGGATTTTCCGGGGATTCTCCGGATTGATGATTTGCAATTTTGCCGGATCAGAATTACATTGGATAACGGTAGTGAACTTTGATCAGGAGGTATTCATGCTGTTGGCTGACCGTTTGGAAAAAATGATGCTGGATGTTCTCGATGCCATCATCGAACGTTACGACCGGAATCCGGACTATTTTTTTATCGACACCAAGCTTGCGCTGCCGTCGGGACGCGATTTCGGCGATGATGACCCCTGGTACACGCGCCGGGATACCATTTATCCGTGGATCCAGGGGCGCGGGATCGAATCGCTGGCGGGCCACTGGGAATGGCTGGCAACCTGTCCGCTGCTGACGGCGGAGCAACGCCGCGCCCGCCGCCGCAAACTCAAAACGATCATGGCCGAAGTGGTCGGCAATATGGAACGGCTCCGCCGGAAAAATCACGGACGGCTCTTTTTCCTGATGACCACCGACGGCACATTGCTGCGGATGAACGAAAAAGGCGTGGCCGAACCGGTCGATCCGGTCCCCGGTGCCGCCAATTACAGCGATCTTTTTTACGCCAAAGGGCTGATGCGGGCCGCCGCCGTGCTGGGCGACGACAAAATGCTGTCCCGGGCTGCCAATTATTTCCGCCGGGTCGTGACGGCGGTGCTGAATGAAAGTTTTATCACGGATCAGCAGATGTTCGACCCCAAAAATCCGGTCCTGGCTGTTCCCGGCAAAAGTTTGCAGGGGATCAAAATGATCGCGCTCGGCGGGACCGCCATCGGGATGCAGATCGGCGACCGTGATTTCTGGGAACGCCGGGCGATGGCGTTGATCCGGCACATTTTCAACAAACATATCAAAATGGGGGATTCCCCGGCGGAACTCCGTCGCTTTGACTACTGGGAAGCGATCGATCCGGCCGGTGCGCCCTGGCTGGATAACGGACGGCTGATCTGTGATCCCGGCCACACGCTCGAATTTGTGGGGCTGTCGCTGAAAAATCTGGTGCGGTTCCGGACCCCGGCCGGGCGGCGGCTGGCGGATCAACTGCGACCCTGTTATGCGGATTTCCTGCGGCATCAGTTTGCCAACGGCTACGCGGCCGGACCCGGCGGGATCATCAAATCGTTTGATCTGCTTTCCCGGCAGCCGGTCAATACCGATATGCCGTGGTGGAGCCTGCCGGAAACCATCCGGGCGGCGGCACTGGCCATTGATTTTACCGGCGATGAATCGCTGAAGGAGATCGTCACAGTCTGTGCGGAAGACTTCTTCAGGGGTTATGTCCGGCCGGAATGTCACAGCATGGCGGTGCAGACCCGGGATGCGGCCGGTAATGTGGTCGCGGTCATTCCGGCCACGCCGGATGTCGATCCCGGCTACCATACCAATCTTTCGCTGATCGATGCGATCCCGGTGATCCGGAAAATGGGCCTGTAACGGAGGTGCCGATGATGGCCGGACAGATACCGCATTGCCCCTGCTGCCGGGTCGAACTGGAAGAAGAAATCATCCGCGACCGGTTGTATTATCATTGTCCGTATTGCGATGGTTCACTGCTGACACTGGGGACACTGCGGGCCCGCTGCGGTGCGGAACCGGCGCGGGTGGCGGTGATCTGGCAAAAGGCCTGCGCCACGGCGGGATCGCAGGGGTACGCGTGTCCGCTTTGCGGCGATGCCATGAAGCGGGTCTTTGTGCCGCTGACGGAGACCGGAGCCGGGATGGAACTGGATGTGTGTGTCAAAAGCAGTTGTCAGGTGATCTGGTTCGATGCGGGGGAATTGGCGGAATTACCGGCCTCCACCGATCCGGCGCAAATCCCGGCCGATGCGGCACTGCCGCAGGCGGCGCGGGAGATCATAGCCATTTACGAGGTTGAGCAGATCCGGCGGCGGCACGAACAGCGGGAACGGATCAAGTTTTTATCCAACTGGATAACCAGACCCTGCGCGCCGAGATATTCATTGGTCGAATCGATTACGAGATTTTTGCTGGGCGACGACTGACCGCGGTTGCGGGAATGTTGCGGCATTGACCACCACCGGATTCTGACACGGATTTTTCCTGCGTCCCGGCCGCCGCAGATTTTTTCGCGCCCCGGCCTCTTTTTGCGCCCCGGCCGCCGCAGGTTTTTTCGCGCCCCGGCTCTTTTTTACGTCCCGGCCGCTGCAGATTTTTTCGCGCCCCGGCCTCTTTTTACGCCCCGGCCGCCGCAGGTTTTTTCGCGCCCCGGGGTTGTTTTACACCCCGGCTTTACGCCATCCCCCCGGTCAGCCGCGCTTGAGTTGGTGTTCGAGCTGCTGAACGGTGCGACGGAGGGTGTCGTCGTGAGCGCAGAGTTCCGGAACTTTGTTGACCGCGTTCAGGATCGTGGCATGGGTTTTGTTGAAGGCAACACCGATTTCCGGCAGAGAATGCTTGGTCATGGTACGGCACAGATACATGGCAACCATGCGCGGCTCGGCAATATTCCGGGGGCGGCGGTTGCCGCGGATATCCGCAACGGTCAGACCGAAACGGTCGGCGACCAGCCGCTGGATCAGATCCATGGGGATGTCGCGGGCCGAAGATTCTTTGCCCAACTGGGCGGCGAGCAGCTGCTCGGCCTGTTCCACGGTGATCCGGGTGTTGTTGCGCATGGAGGCAACGGTGGCGAGGCGCATGAACGCACCTTTCAGCCGCCGGACACTGGAGGAGATCTGTTCGGCCAGGAATTGCAGGATGGTATCATCGAGCCGCACTTTGACAAAGGCTTCGTCGCGCATCATCCGGAGGATGGCGAAACGGCCTTCGACTTCCGGCATGTTCACTTCGCTGGTCATCCCGGATTCAAAGCGGGTGATCAGGCGGTCTTCCAGACCGTGGATCTCGCAGGGCTGTTTGTCGGAGGTCAATACGATCTGCTGGCCGCGGCTGTAGAGGAAATTGAAAAGTTTGAAGAATTCCTCCTGCAGCTGGGTTTTGCCGGCCAGTACATGAACGTCGTCGATGAGCAGGATATCGACATCGCGGAGCGAGGCCCGGAATTCGTTGAGATCGCCTTTGTTCTGGAGCAATTTGTAGAATTCATCGAGCAGTTCACTGCAAGCCGCGTAACGGACACGCAGGCCGTTGTCGGCCGCTTCGGCTTCGGCGGCCCGGAGCAGATGGGTCTTGCCGCAGCCGCTGAGTCCGTAAAGGAAAAGCGGATTGTAAAAGCCGGGTCTTTCGACCACATCTTTGACTACGGTAAAGGCGTAGCGGTTGGCCTCGCAAACGACAAAATTGGAAAAACTGTAGTTGGGGCCGCGCCGGGGAACGCCGGAGGGGCGGTGCAAGGCCGTGGTGGCGGCTTTGGGTTTGCTTTCCCGGACCGGCGGGACCGGGGCAGGCGCGTGACCGGCCTCAAAGGAAAAGGAGTAGGAGACCCCGTCGATGTCGCGGAGGGCATCGGTGAGCATATCGCAGAAATAGGTGGCGACCCATTCTCCGAAAAAATCATCGTCAACGCCGAGCACCAGCTCATTGCTGCTGCCAAGCCGCACCGGAACCAGTTTACAGCCCCACTGGCGGTAACTGGCTTCATTCCGTTGCTGCAAGCGTTGCGCCGCCACGGCCCAAACCGAAGCGGCGGACACCATATCCGCGTACATCTTAACCCTTCCTGTCTTGCGACACCAAAAAATCCCATCCGGCAGCGGTTTTCACATCGCAAGAACCAACGCCGCCGCCGGAAAAAGTTGTTAACAACTGCTGCCGCCCCTGAACGGGGTTTGCCGCCGGAAGCCGCCGGAAAGGCGGTGACGGGGCGCGGCACAACTGTCTGAATCATCCGCAAAGGGATGTTTTTTTGACCTCAAATAACCTCAAAATCAGGGGTTCGAAGCGTGATAACGGGGTTTTTGACCGTTCCGTTTGCTCTAACTTTCGATAACTCGCCTTATTTTGTTGAGTTACGCCGACGGGAGAGAAAACCGCGAACAAGTTGTTCACAAGTTATTAACAGGCTCTCTCTTCTTTGCCATCGGCACAACAGTAAATAATCTATCAAATATTCGGCATTTGTCAACCGGAAAAGCCAACGAAATCATCACTTTTTTAGCCCGGAAAAATAAGTGTTTTTTCCGGCCTGTTCAGTATCAATGCTTTCGGCATCCGGGATCAAAACCGGGGCCCCGTCGGGACCCGGCAGGACCGATACCGGCGAATCAAAGGCCTGTCGGAGGAGCGGTGTTGTCACCACCGTTTCCGGTTTTCCGGCAGCCAGAATACGGCCGTCTTTCAACAGCAGCAGGGAATCCGCGGTGCGCGCCATCAGTTCCAGATCGTGGGAAACCAGCAGGACTGTCAGATCACGCTGACGCCGCAACCGGTGGAGCAGGGCCATCAGCCGGAGTTTGTGGCAGAGGTCCAGGGCCGAGGTCGGTTCATCCAGGAGCAGCAGAGCCGGTTCCTGCGCCAGAGCCGCCGCCAGCAGGACACGCTGTTTTTCGCCGCAGGAGAGCGAGGGGAAAAAATCTTCGCCGCGATCCGCCAGATCCAGATCGGCCAGTGCCGCTGTCACCGCCGCCGAATCGGCATCGGTGAAACGCTGCCAGAGGGAACGGTGCGGCAGCCGCCCGAGCATGACCAGTTCGCGGACCCGGTACGGCAGGTCGCGGCAGGTCAGTTGCGGCAGTACCGCGATCCGGCGGGCCCGGACCCGGTCGGGGAGCCGGGCGATGTCGGTGCCGTCAAGCAGGACCCGGCCGCCGGAAGGTTGGAGCATGCCGCAGGCGAGCCGGAGCAGCGTGCTTTTGCCGGAGCCGTTGGTGCCGATGATCGCCGAAATACTGCCGCGGGGGACGACCCAGTTCAGATCATGGAAAAGCGGCCGGTTTTTCCGGTAGCCGAAAGCGAGATGGGAAAATTGCAGCAGCGGTTGCATGGTCACGCTCCGTTTTTCCGGTACAGAAGCCATAGGAAGAAAGGCCCGCCGACAAAGGCGGTCACGATCCCGACCGGGATCTCCTGCTCCGGCATCAGCGTGCGGGCCAGCAGGTCACACAGGATCAGAAAGGTGCCGCCGGTACAGAAACAGGCGGTAAAAAGCCGCCGGTGATCCGCACCGGTGAACCGGCGGGTGATGTGGGGAACGATCAGACCGGCAAAACCGATCAGGCCTGCCAGCGATACCGCCGCCGCGCCGAGCAGGGCTGCCAGCATCAGCACCAGCCGTCCGCACCGGGCCGGGGAAATGCCGAAGCCGTATGCCAGATCCCCGCCGAGCGAAAGCGCGTTGACGGCGCGTCCCAGCAGGATCAGCACGGCGGCCGCGACCGGGATCAGAAGTCCGGCCGTGGTCAGCAGCGGCCAGTCCCGCCCCTGCAGATCACCCAACATCCACCACACGATGCCCGCCAGTTCCCGGTCGCCCATGGTATGGACGAGAAGCATCAGAAAACTGCCGCAGAGCGAACCGATGATGACCCCGGAAAGCAGCACCCGGTTGCCGTAATCCCCGTGCCGCACCGGCAGCAGGACCGCCAGCAGTGATGCCATGGCACCGATAAAAGCCCCGATGGGCATGGCCCAGGCCGATACCGCCGCCAGGCCGGAGAGAATGGCCAGTGCCGCCCCGATACCGGCCCCGCCGGAGATCCCCAGCAGATAGGGTTCGGCCAGGTCGTTCCGCAGGACCGCCTGACAGGCTGCCCCGGACACCGCCAGCGCAGCCCCCACCAGAAACGCCGTGGTCAGCCGCATCAGCCGGAGATGAAAAATCAGTTGGTTTTCCGGTGCCGCCAGTTCCGCCGGAGAGATCCATTCGGCCCCGCCGCAGAGGGCCAGCAGTGATGCCGCCAACGCCGTCAGGACCAACAGGGGCCATTTGATGATCATGTTTTTTTATCCTCAATTTTTTTATCTGTGAAATGTACAGGGAAATGCGGAAAAATTCCAATCCGGCGGCAAAAATATCCGGGATTTTTTCTGTCGGCTTGCAAAATCGCCGGAATGCGGTAATAGTATCCGTGTTATTTTATTTCATTGTTTTAAAGGAAAGGCGTGAACATGGCAGTCAAAGTGGTCGTTACCGAAGCCGAATACCGGAAGGGCTGCCCGGTGTTTGCCAAAGTTCCGGATTTTGAATTTGTGCCGGCACCGGAGAATGAAGCGGTTCTGGCGGCAGTGGTGCGCCGGGAAAAGGCGCGGTATGTGATCGTCGGCGTACAGCGTTACACCGGCGCACTGTACGAAGCATTGCCCCCCGGCGGTGTGATCGGCCGGTTCGGCGTGGGGTACGACGGCGTGTCGCCGGAGCAGATCGCGGCACACCGGTTGTACTGCATCAACACCCCCGGTACACTGGAATATTCGGTGGCGGAATTTGCCATCGGTCTGCTGCTGGCGGCCGCCCGGAACATTGCCGGCGGCAGTGAGGCGGTCAAGGCCGGCGGTTGGCCGGTTTGCGGCGGCTGTGAATTGGCGGGCAAACGGCTGTTGATCGTCGGCTGCGGCTCCATCGGATGCCGGACCGCCCGTATTGCCCGCAATGGTTTCGGGATGGATATCCTGGGGTGCGGACGGCAGCCGGAAAATCCGGATCCGGCCATTTTCAGCCGTTACAGCATGGATTTTGCCGATATCGCCGGGGATGCGGATTTTCTGTCGCTTCATATCCCCGATACGCCGGATACCCGCTATTTTCTGAACCGGGAACGGTTGGCCATGCTCAAGCCCGGTGCCATCATCATCAATACGGCGCGGGGGGCCGTGGTGAATGAAAACGATCTCTATGATGCGGTCGCATCCGGACATGTCGCCGGGGCCGCGCTGGATGTATTCTGCCGGGAGCCCTATGAACCGCTCGATCCGGCCAGAGATCTCCGGACATTGCCGCAGGTGGTGCTGACCCCCCATCTCGGCGGATGCACCGACGAAACCTGCGCCCGGGTGGCCTGGTCGCTGATCCGGGATTTCCGGCTGGCAGAGGCGGGAACGCCGGAAAACATGCATTGCGTCTATCCATTATGAAACAACTCAAACTGGCGGAGCCGCGCGGGATTTGCGGCGGTGTCCGGCGGGCTCTGACCCTATTGGACGGTATCCGGCAGCAGCAGGCGGGCGATATTTATGTGTTGCACGAGATCGTGCACAACAATTTTGTCATCCGGAAACTGAAGGCGCAGGGCGTGCATTTTGTGGAGGATCTGGCGGCGGTGCCGGATGGGGCCACAGTGGTATTCAGTGCCCACGGCGTGCCCCCGGCAGTCGGACAGGAGGCGGTCCGCCGGGGACTGCGGATTGTCGATGCCACCTGTCCGCTGGTAAAGCGGCTGCAGTGCGCGGCGGTTGAATCGGTCGAAAATGGCGAAATGACCATTCTGATCGGGCATCGGGATCATCCGGAAGTGATTGGTGTTCTCGGTCAGCGGCCGGGGCGTATCCGGTTGCTGGAGGATGCCGCCGGGATCGGGGCGTTGCCGCCATTCACGGGTCCGGTGCGGGTGTTGTGTCAGACCACGCTCGATACCGAATGGATCGGGCGGCTGCTGGCACTGCTGCGGGAGCGTTACCCGCAGTTGATCGCCGATGCCGGGGTTTGTTTTGCCACCGGGGAACGGCAGGCGGCCGTGCGTCAGCTGGCCGCGGAGGTGGAGGCCATGATCGTGGTGGGATCGCCCCGCAGTTCCAACTCCAACCGGCTGCGGGACATTGCCGCGGAACGGGTCCCGGCATGGTTGATCGATGTGCCGGAGGATCTGGCAAAAATCGATCTGACGGCATTCCGGGTGATCGGGTTGACGGCCGGTGCCAGCGTGCCGGATGAATTGTCACAGGCGGTTATCGGGGCATTGGCTGCGTACGGTTTTGCGGCGGATTGATGCGGTAATAATCCCAACCGTCACAGGCCGTCAACCATTGCAGAGAGGGGTTGGCCGTCAAAACCGCCCGGTCGGTTTCGCAGGCAACCAGAAAATCCGCCGGAAGCCGGGCAAAATCCATATCCCCTGCCAATTCCAGCACGATCCGGTCGTTGTAGGAGGGCGCGGCTCGCAGATCGGTTCCGGGAGGGGCGATCCGGGCATCCAGGTGATACATCCGGTGCAGTTGTTCCGCATCCGGAAGATCAGCAAAAAGCGTGTCAAAGATTTGCCGGTCTTCGTACATGAAATAACCGTTCAGGACCCGCGCTCCGGCAAGAAAGGCGGCCACCGCCGGAAAATCGTTGCCGGTGGCAAAAAGAAAGCGGCCGTTGTGCGGCAGATCCCCGGCCGGTTCCACCAGTTTCTGCAGCCGGTTTTCCACCGTCCGGGGCGCGAGGCATACCGGATTGAACACCACCCCCGGCAGTATGGCCGTAATGGCAAAAAATCCGCAGAAGCGGCGGAAACGGGACAGCATCAGAAAAACACAGATGCCGTACCAGATGGTGATTACCACCAGTCCGATGGGCAGCAGCCGGCCCCATTCAGCACGCAGCCCGATCCACAATTCAGCCGGTGCCGACAGCAGAAGGGCCAACGGCAGCATGGCCGTCAATGTCCAGAACACCACCCCGGCCGGACGGGTGATCCACCGTTCCGGCGGGCAGTCCCGGCAACGGCGGTAGAGCAGGGCGATCAGCAGGAATTGCGCCAGCGAAAGAGCCATGTCGCACCGGGCCGGGGTACAGCGGTCCCACAGGGTGATACCGGCCAGCCAGCCGGGAAATCCGATGTGCTGATACCACAGTGTCCAGATCATAAACCCGGCGATGCTCCAGACGATCCGGTCATGGCGCACCGCCCGGTAGTGCGCGGCAAACACCACCAGAAACGCCAACGGCAGCAGCAACGCCCCCTGCATTTCCGATTGATTCAGATAGCCCACCCGGTACACCGTCAGCGGGGCCAGCCAGCCGCGCACCAGCGTCCAGAGCGGCATTTCGCCGCCCGTTACCAACCGGTGGCCGGGGTAAACCGATTGCTGAACCGCGGCAATGGCATCGCGTGCCGCCGCAAACCAGAGCCCGGTCAGCAACAGAACGGTAATGATGGCGGCGGCAAAAACCCAGCGTCGGCGCGGTTCCCACAGATGATGGCGTTTGCCCGCGGCGATCGTCGTTACAGCCGCCAGCGTGCCGATGGGGATCACCCGGGGCGCGTAAAGTGTCAGACCGGCGCAGGCGATCGCCCAACCGGCCATGATCCCGGCGGCGGCCAGTTGCGGCAGCGGGCGTTTGCCGGAGGTCCGGAGAAAAATGGTGGCGGCGAGAAAAAATCCCCACGCATTATTGACCGGCCAGAAAGACCACGCGGCGGCACATGGCACCAGAACCGCGCTCCAGCTCAATACCAGATTGAGCCGTTGCTGGCCGGGGCACAACGTGTTGAAAAAAAGAAAAAACGCAATGGCACCGAGAAAAACCGGCGTCCACCAATACCACGCCAGAGCCCGCCGGAGGTCCAGAAAGAAAAATCCCCATGTCGCGGGGCGTGCCAGAATGGCCGGGTGCCGGACCGGTGCGCCGGAGTCGTGCAGGACCAGAAAATCCCGTCCGCCGAGTCCAAGCCGGTCATTGATCCGGGGCAATGGTGTCGGATGCATGGCCTGGGCAATGGCATTCGGGGTGCCGTGGGCAATGAATTCATCCCCGCGGATGCCGCGGTAAACCCCGATGATTTTGCGTTCGCCGGTCAATTCCATGACCCCGGCCATGCCCGGCAACTGCCGGAACCACCCCAGCGAAGAGCCGGTTATCCCGCAGGCCGTCAACAGCAAAAATCCGAACACCATAAGAGTCGTGTACAGCGACTCCGGTGATCGGATTTGCCATTGTTTCAGCCATATTGCCAATGCATTCATAGCCGTTGATCAAGATCACTCCGGGGAACGATGACCGGTCCCCGGAGCCGGTTCGGGCCCGGATCAGATCCGTTTGAAGGCCAGAACGCCGTTGTGGCCGCCGAAGCCGAGGTTGATGTTGAGAGCCACATCGACCTTCCGTTCCCGGGCGGTGTTCGGCGTGATGTCGAGATCGCATTCGGGATCGGGGTTTTCGTAGTTGATCGTGGGCGGCACAACGCTGTTGCGGATCGCTTCGATACAGCAGATGGATTCCAGACCGCCGGCGGCACCGAGACCGTGACCGATGGTGCCTTTGACACTGCTGACAGAAACTTTGCGGGCACTGTCGCCGAGCGCAAGTTTGATCGCCGCCGTTTCGTATTTGTCGTTGAGCGGGGTGCTGGTCCCGTGAGCGTTGATGTAGTCCACATCTTCCGGATTGAGACCGGCATGTTCGAGGGCGCGGGTGATCGCCGCCGCCGCCCCACGGCCTTCCGGATGAGGCGAAGTGATGTGATAAGCATCCGCAGATGCACCATAACCGACGATTTCCGCAATGATGGGCGCGCCGCGGCGTTTGGCATGTTCGTATTCTTCCAGCACCAGCACACCGGCACCTTCGCTCATCACAAACCCATCGCGGTCGCGGTCGAACGGACGGCTGGCGTGCAGCGGGTCGTCGTTGCGCTGGCTCATGGCCTTCATGGAGCAGAAACCGGCAAAGCCGAGCGGAACCAGCGAAGCTTCGGCACCGCCGGCGAGCATGATATCGGCATCGTTGCGCTGAATGACCCACGCGGCTTCACCAATGGAGTGGCAGCCTGTGGCGCAGGCGGAAACCAGACCGAAATTCGGGCCGGTCGCGCCGGTCAGCATCGAAATATTACCGGCAACCAGGTCCCCGATCATCATGGGGATCATCAGAGGAGAAACGCGCCCGGGGCCGCGTTCCAGCATCTGGGCGTGCTGATCGGTCATCGAACCGAGGCCGCCGATACCGCTGGAAACGAGGACGCCGACCCGGTCGGGATTGACGGCATCAGCCAACTGGATCGGCAAACCGGCCTGCTGCAAAGCTTCGCAGGCGGCGACCATACCGTACTGGCAAACCGGATCGAGGCGTTTGGTTTCCTTGGGGGAAACGCAGTTGCACTCAAAATTTTTCACTTCGCCGGCGATCTGGGTCCGGTATTCGCTGACATCGAACCGGGTGACCGGGCCGATGCCGCAGCGGCCGTTGATGACGGCCTGCCAAAAATCGGTGCTGTTGTTACCCACGCAGGAAATAACGCCAGTACCGGTAATAACGACTCTACGTTTTTGCATGATGATCTCCTGAAATCTGTATAAAAAAACGGAGGCCCACGGAATTTTCTTCCGGATGCCTCCGCTGATGAATTCTGCAACAGTGCCGAATTACTTACAGGCTCTTGCTTTCCACGTAACGGATGGCATCGCCCACGCTGACCAGTTTTTCGGAATCTTCGTCCGGAATGTCCTGGCCGAATTCTTCTTCAAAAGCCATGATGAGTTCGACGAGGTCGAGGGAGTCAGCGCCGAGGTCCTCAATGAACTTGGCATCTTCCGTGACCTGATCTTCCTGCACGCCGAGCTGATCGATGATGATCTTCTTCACTTTTTCAGCAACAACAGACATTTCTAAACTCCTTTTTTCAAGGTTAATTGATACCGTTGCTGACGGTAATGCTGCATTTAATCTACGGTATTAAGATAGCACGGAGGGGAGAGTTTGTCAAGTGACGGGCGATAAAATGGTGAAAAAATGGATACGGCGAGGATATCCGGACAAAAAAACGGGATTTTTTTTGAAAAAGTGTTTGCATTTCCGTGAAAGTGGTGTTTATTAGATGGTGTTGTCGATCTTGCCAGTGGTGGGATAGCTCAGTCGGTAGAGCAAAGGACTGAAAATCCTTGTGTCCCCGGTTCGATTCCGGGTCCCGCCACCATTTTTGTATCTACGCCAGTCAACTTGACTGGCTTTTTTGTTTTTACGCCCACGAAACACTCTCAAAAAACGCCCTACGCCGTGTCCGGGAAACTATCGTCCACACCCAAAACGTATAAAGTTGCTCACCTGCTCAGATTTTTTTGAAAGTACCTGTGTCACCTCCGATTTTTGACACAGTGCGTAACCTATTACAAATCAACGCTTGTTTATTACACTATCCCCGGCATTTTGTTCCAAGTAGCAATCCACACCAGAGAAGATTCGAACTACTGTATCCTAATGCGTTTTCTATTTCCTGTACTTGACATTGAGACGGTGTAATGATATATTACACAAGGATGGTCGTTTTGATGTAATAATATTATCGAAAAGGTAAAAATGTGGAAAATATAAAACCATCAGATTTTTATAGAAAAATACATCCGGAATTGTTTTCTGATTCAACAATAGCACAAGAGTGTAAGCTTACTGAGGAATTGTTAACCTTTGAAATTGAGCGTATTTCGACTAATCAAAAAGAAAACCAATTCCAAGTTTTATGTCGCAAAATTGCCGAATTACAAATCGCGCCGAATCTAATTCCCGAAGTTGGACCTGCGGGAGGAGGTGATGGTAAAACTGATGCTGAAACGTATCCTATAGACCAACGATTATTAGCAAGATTTTTTATTCCAGAAAACGGTTGGGACAACGATGAAAAATGGGCATTTGCAATTAGTGCGAAAAAAGACTGGCGCTCTAAACTAAAAAGTGACGTTGAGAGTATTGTGAGTACTGGCCGCGAATATACTCATGTCTTTTTCATGACGAATCAAGCGATTTCCAGCAAGCAGAAGCGCAAAGCAGAAGATTCTATTAAAACACAATTTTCCATAGGAGTTTCTATTTTAGATCAAAAATGGTTGATAGAAAAAATTTTTGCTTACAACTATATTGAAATTGTAGTAAAAACCTTGGGGATGTCAAAGGAATACCTCCCCAAGCGTATAGATGGCCCTCGAGATATTGCTCGCCAAAAAGAATTTGATTCCATCCAAAGAAAAATTTTAAAAGGGACAGCATATTCTGTTTTAGACTACCAATTATTTGAAGATCGATTATCATTGGCTATTCTGGCTCAACAATTAGAACGCCCGCGACAAGAAGTCGAAGATTTATTCGAAAATGCTATTTTACTTGCATCCGCGCGCCAAGATATTACACAGTTGCGAAGATCTTATGAGCAGCTTGCGTGGGCCCATTTCATGCGTTATGATGATTTTGATAGTTTTGTGCAAGATTATAAAAAATTTTCACAATACAATGAACTTATCGAAAACTGTTCTGAACTAGAACTCGCGTTCACAATGTTCTTCTTCTTGTGGAAATTGCATCATTCTTCAGACCCATCTGTCCAACAGATTGACGTAATGCAGGAGAAAACAAATTTTGAGAAAATTCTACAAAAATATAAGGGGGATGAAAGTAGACCTAATTTAGCGTTGTTTTCTCAAGTCATCTTACTTTTGTTTCCAATACTAGATGGTGCAAGGCAGAGGCTAAATTGCTCAAACTACTTTGCTGAGCTCTCTGGTATATTATTAAAAACCAAAGGTCTAATTGATTTCCCTTTTGCCACAATTGCTAAAATAATAAAGGAAGTCTTAAGTCAAATCTTTTATGAAGATGATGAGTTTGACAAGCTTATTGATGTTGTCGCAGAAGAAGAATCTTTTAGAAAACAGCAAATAGTTTCAGGCAAAACATATTTTGATAGAGCTATTGTAAAAGTCGAACATCAAAAAATACAAGATGCTATTGTTTACTTTGGGCGAGCTCTTATGAAGTTTTCTGACAATGAACACAAAAGCGAATTCATAAGATGCTTATTGTTTTTGGGATTTGCATATCGTGATGTAGGGATGTTCTGGGCCTCAAATAACGCACTTGTTTTTGCTTGTCGTTTGGCTTTCTTTCAATGGCAGCATCGCAAAGGCAATTGGGCAGCCAAGATAATGCTAAGCGCATTAAGTGAAATCCTTCGGAATGAATTAATTATTGGAAGGGTTACTGTATTTTTATCATGGCGTGAGTTTACTTTATGGCTGTTTAATCAAGAGGGAAATCAATCATTTAATGAGTTTATGCCAGTTGATACAATCGGTGAGCTAGATACCTTTTTAGCGGCAAGACTGCTGCACTCAGAAGTTGCAGATAAAGAGTCTTGGGCATATCTCCCTGCAATATTCAAAAGGAGTGAAAATGTTATTTGCGAAGATATTTCATTATTTATCTTGGGATATGAAGATATCGTAGCGAAAAATAATCCATCTATAACAAAAGAGTCTATTATTGACACAATAAAATCGTTAGCTGAGCAACCACTTGGAGGTAACTTTTTTAACAAAATATCTTTTTACAGCAATACACACGAAACACTTTGCTCATCTGTTTTAGGTGTAAAAATAAGTGTTCGCTTTGAAGTTGAAAGTTTCAACAATTGGATTGCAGAAACTGTTTTAGCTTTCTTGGAAAATATTTTCTCAACCTCACTAGGAAAAATATTTTTGTCAACGTCTGAAATAAATATTGAATTATGCTCTCTTGTTGATAATGAAAAACCATCCTATGTTGAATTGGAGAGATACTCTTACCAAGTACATTGTCTGAATGCATCTATCGATATCAATAGTCTTCTTAAAATTTTAATGCAAATATTCAGCAGCATAATAATAAAGCATGGATGCTCAAAATCTATTATTGAATATATTAATAATTTGTTTGAACAAGAAGACGCAAAAGAAAGACTTTCAACAGTTGCTAATCATTATGAGTCCATGCAGTATTTTTGGGGAAAATCACAGAAAATAAAATTTTCTCAATGGTGTGATCCTAACGACAAATTGATGCCTTATATCCGACAAGAACAATTGATTTTTGAGACTCCTGATTTAAGTGATCAAACAGAAAATACAATAAAAACTGATAACTTTTTTGAAAACATATCACATCGTGATTTTTCGGTTGCTGGACTAATTGAACCAGAACTTTGGAATAAGGCACTATGGAAAGCAACATGTTTTTTGGAAGTACCTGGGCAATTCATAGTGCTGGGGATTGTTTTTGACGATATCAATTATGGATATAAAACATTTGAAGATTTACGAAGAAAAGTTGGACTCTTTGACGAAAAAAATAAAATCAGAGTATCAATAATAAAAGGGATTAATTCAGCGGAGCCTCTCCACTATAGGGTGGTTATCGGAGAAAACTTACCTAAAGAAGAAAATGCCAGATTAACAATATTTATTTCAAGACTTAATGAAATGCATCCGGTTTCTTCTGAAAATTTGGACAATTTCGCAACAAATGTGTCAAAATATAAAGGTTTTTATTTGGCACCAATAGATGCAAAAAATATAATGAATGATCGTAATTTTATGAACTATGCAATCTATATGACAGAAATAAATATCCGTAATGCATGGGAAATTGGAAAAAATGATGTAGATTGCATTGCAATAAAATCTGATGATCAACCTATAATTCCTGTTGCTGAAAAAAATCCGCCTGTCAATACCATTATAAAATCCGAAAATTGAAAGAATAAGTATATAAAAAGCTTGGCGCAGTTACGTATAACGATAAGTGCCAAGCTTTTATTTATCAATTAAACCAAAACACCTTCCGCTGCTCGATCCAGTCTTCGGGGAAGCCTTTGCGGAGTTTGGAAAGGGTGAGTGTGGCGGGTTCTTTGCCGTTGAGGATGGCTTCGATGATGTCCGGGGCAAGGTTGACCAGACTTAATGCCCGGAAGAGGAAGGCGCGTTCCTGTTTGACTTTTTGTGCCAGTTCGGAAAC
>JAFQLP010000166.1 GCA_017414565.1 Lentisphaeria bacterium
TATCTGCGGGTGCAGGTGCGTGACACCGTGGGGATCATGGCATCCGTCACCCGTATTCTGGCGGATCACGGCATCAGCATCTGCAGCCTGATCCAGCCCGAAAACAATGCCGGTGAAGCGGAAAGCGTGCCGCTGGTGATCCTGACCCACAAGGCGGTGGAAAAGGCTCTGGATGCCGCGCTGGCGGAAATCGAAAACCTGACTCCGGTTTGCGGCAAAGTCAAGCTTTTCCGCATCGAAGATCTGTAACTTGAGGAGAGGTGACATGGGCTGTCATACCGTAGAAAAGATCGGCGGCACTTCGATGTCGCGGTTCGGCGAACTGATGGACAACATCATCATCGGCCGCCGCACCGGCAAGGATCTGTACAACCGCATCTTCGTGGTTTCCGCCTACGGCGGCATTACCAATCTGCTGTTGGAAAACAAGAAAAACGGGGAGCCGGGGGTGTATGCCCATTTCGCCGCCGGATCGACCGCGTGGCGCGATAAACTCGAAGAGACCCGGCTGGCCATGTGCCGCTGCAACGAATCGTTCCGCGATATCGGGCTGGATGTGGCCGATGCCGATGCGTTTGTCAATACCCGCATCAATGGCATCTGCAACTGCCTGAACCACCTGATGCAGCTCCGTTCATTCGGGCATTTTCAGGAAAAAGACTATCTGCCGGCGTGCCGGGAACTTTTGAGTGCCGTCGGCGAGGCGCACAGCGCGTACAATTCGGTGCAGATCCTCAAAAATCGCGGGATCAATGCGGTTTATGTGGATCTGACCGGCTGGATGGACCATTTCAGCGGCTCCATCGAAGACATGATCCACCGTCACATGGATAAACTGGATTTTGCCAGCTGTATGCCGATCGTGACCGGTTATGTCAAGTGTGCCGAAGGGATCATGACCCGTTTCAACCGCGGCTACAGTGAGATCACTTTCAGCAAACTGGCGGTCGTCACCGGAGCCCGCGAGGGGATCATCCACAAGGAGTTCCATCTGTCCACCGGCGATCCGGTGCTGATCGGTCTGGAAAAGGTGCGGATCATCGGGCATACCAATTTTGATATCGCCGACCAGTTGTCGGATATGGCAATGGAGGCGATCCATCCGAAAGCGGCCAAGGCGATGGAATTTTCCAATATCCCGATCCGGGTGGCCAATGCGTTTGATCCGGAAAATCCCGGTACGCTGATCTGCAAAGACTATATCTCCGCAGAACCGCGGGTCGATATGATCTGCGGACGCAAGGATATTCTGGCGATCGAGGTCTTCGATCCGGAAATGGTCGGACAGTGCGGCTATGATCACCGGCTGATGGAGAGTTTTTCGCTGTTCGGTATCAGTTATATTGCTAAAAACACCAATGCCAACACCATTACCCACTATGTTCCGGAACACGGCAGCGATATCAACGGCTGTCTGGCGCATTTGCGGCAGCAGTTCCCGGCGGCGCAGGTGCGGGCCATGCCCATTGCCATTGTGGCGGTGTTGGGCAGCAATATGAAATTCCCCGGATTCCTGTCCCGGGCGGCACAGGCGTTGGCCGGTGCGGGGATCAACATTCTGGCACTCGACCAGTGCATGCGCCAGGTGAACATGCAGTTCATGATCGACCGCGATAAGTTTGATTTGGCGCAAATTGCTCTGCATCACGAATTTGTTGAGAAGGAAACCGCTCATTAAGGAGGAAAAATGGCTGAACAGGAATATTTGAACGAATTACTGGAGCGGATCAACCGGGATTACCTGCAGCAGGCGGAGGACCACCGTCAGGAACTGCTTGCCGATGCTGAAAAGCAGGCCGCAGCACTGATCGCCGATGCTGAAAAGCAGGCCGCGGCGTTGATCGGCGAGGCCGAAAAGAAAGCCGCCGATTTTGAAGCCCGTGCCAAAGCCGCTTCGCAGCAGGCCGCCCGGGATATTCTGCGGGAACTCCAGGCCGAACTGAACCGGCGGCTTCAGAAAGCGGTCCGCGCTGCGGCCGGTGCCGCGTTGACCCCGGAATTCATGGCCGGGATCATTCAGCAGATGGCCGGGGCGTTGACGGCGGATGGCGGCAGCGACCTGCAGGTGATCGTTACGCCCCGCGATCAGGAGGCGGTCCGGGCGGCATTGCCGGAGACGCTCCGGGATTCGCTCCGGGGCGACGGGCATTTCCGCAGCGGATTGCAGATCGGGACGGCGGCGGGCGATGCCTATTTTGATTTGACCGATGCTTCGGTCGAGGCGTTGTTCCGGGATTATCTCGGTTCGGAATTGGGCAAACTGCTCGAGGACGGCAAATAAGGTTCAGCGATGGGCGCGGTTTATTTCTATTTTTGTTCCCAACTGCCCAGTCTGCGGCCGGGGGATGCACCGCCCATGACGCTGGCGCGTTTTGATGCCCTGCTGGATCTGCTGCCGGAGGCGGATGCCGGTTACATCCGGCAATGCGATTTCCCCCCGTCGCGGGAGGCCCGTCTGCCGGAGGGTTCGGCGGGGGCGCGGTTCCGGGCGTTTGAGTATGCCCTGCGGGGCGAGATCGCCGGGCGGCGGTCCGCTGACCGGACCGCTCTGCCGCCGGAGACCGGGACATTCGGCGGATTGGCCGAAGCGGTCAATGCTGCGGCCGGTGCCGGTGATCCGCTGGAACGGGAACGGCGGCTGGATGTGATCCGTTGGCGGATGCTGGATGACATGGCGGCGGCGGAACCGTTCAGCCGGGAGGCGGCGGCGTGTTACCGGTTGCAGTTGGCACTGCTGGTGCGGGTGGACCGTTTGCGGGAAGCGGCCGGGCGGTCGGGATTCCGGGCCGCCATCGATGCGGTGGACAGCCGGTCTCTGGAATAACAGATCAAATTCAACTTAACAGATTGGAGTGGCAATATGCCGGATAAAAAAGGCAGGATCGTCGGGGTCAACGGCAACATGCTGACTGCCGAATTCGATACTGGCGTTACGCAGAATGAAGTCGCCTACGTGCTGACGGGCGGAGAACGGCTCAAGTGCGAGGTGATCCGGGTGCGCGGTACCCGGGCGGATATGCAGATCTTTGAAAGTGCCAATGGCATCCGGGTGGGTGATGCCGTTGAGTTTACGGATGAACTTTTGAGTGTGGAACTGGGGCCCGGCCTGCTTACTTCGGTCTTTGACGGGCTCCAGAATCCGCTGAATGTGTTGGCGGAGGAATCCGGATTTTTTCTGAAACGCGGGGTTTATCTGAATGCGCTCGACCGCGAAAAAGTCTGGCATTTTGAACCGTTGGCCGGAGTGGGCAGCAATTGTGTTGCCGGGGACCGCATCGGTTATGTCAACGAAGGTATCTTCAAGCATTACATCATGGTCCCGCTGGCGTGGCGCGGCAACTGGCGTCTGACGGCGGTGACGGCGGCCGGTGATTACCGGGTGGATGATGTCATGGCCGAGGCGGAAAATGAGGACGGGGAACGGCGGCAGATCACCATGGTCCAGCAGTGGCCGGTCAAGATCCCGATCCGGGATTATGCGGAAAAACTGCTGCCGGAAGAGCCGCTGGTGACCCAGACCCGGTCGATCGACACCTTTTTCCCGGTGGCGCGCGGCGGTACGTTCTGTACCCCGGGGCCGTTCGGTGCGGGCAAAACAGTGCTGCAGCACTCGATCAGTCAGAATGCGGAAGCCGATGTGGTGGTGGTGGCCGCCTGCGGGGAACGGGCCGGCGAAGTGGTGGAGATCCTGCGTGAATATCCGCATCTGGCGGATCCGCGCACCGGCCGGAGCCTGATGGACCGGTCGATCATCATCTGCAATACCAGCAGTATGCCGGTGGCGGCCCGCGAAGCATCTGTCTATACAGCGGTAACGCTGGCGGAATATTACCGGCAGATGGGGCTGAACACCCTGCTGCTGGCCGACTCCACCTCCCGTTGGGCGCAGGCGTTGCGGGAAATGTCCGGGCGGTTGGAGGAGATCCCGGGCGAAGAAGCATTCCCTGCCTATCTGGAATCGCTGATCGCGGCCTTTTACGAGCGGGCCGGTCTGGTGCGGCTGCGCACCGGCGAAACCGCCAGTGTCACCATCGGCGGCGCGGTCAGTCCGGCCGGCGGCAACTTTGAAGAACCTGTGACCCAGGCCACGCTGAAGGTGGTGGGTTGTTTTCTGGGGCTTTCGCGGAGCCGCTCGGATGCGCGGCGTTATCCGGCGATCGACCCGCTGGACAGCTGGAGCAAATACCGCGGGCTGGCCGATGCCTCCGACATGGACACGGCGCGGGAGATTTTGCACCGCGGCAGTGAAGTCAGTCAGATGATGAATGTGGTCGGCGAAGAAGGTACTTCGCTGGACGATTTTGTGGTCTATCTGAAGAGTGAATTTCTTGATTACGCCTATTTGCAGCAGAACACCTTTGATGCGGTTGACGGGGCCTGCGGCCGGGAACGGCAGTTGATCCTTTTCCGTCAGGTGCTGGAGGTGCTGCGGAGCGAATTTTCGTTTGCCGACAAGGGGGCGGCCCGCAGCTGGTTCCTGCAGTTGCGTCAGCTTTTCCTGGACTGGAATTATCTTGAAACGGAATCTGCCGAATTTGCCGAACAGCAACAGGCGATCCTCAACAAAATAGCGGAGTGCCGTTGCCATGAGTAAAGTGTATCATCGTATTCTTCAGATCGTCGGCAATGTGATCGCGGTGGAGGCCGAGGGCGTTGCCTACAATGAACTGGCGGAGGTCACCGGGAAATTCGGATCGTCGCTGGCGCAGGTGATCCGGCTTCAGGACAAGCGGGTGTATCTGCAGGTTTTTGCCGGCAGCCGCGGTATCGGTACCGGTGACGAAGTGCGGTTCCTCGGACATGAGATGCAGGTTTCCAGTTCGGATGATCTGCTCGGCCGCATTTTCAACGGCCGTGGTGCCGCCCGCGACAACCGGTCGCCGGTCACGGATTCGCTGATCGATATCGGCGGGCCGTCGGTCAATCCGGCGCGCCGGGTGATTCCCCGCAACATGATCCGGACGGGTATCCCGATGATCGATGTGTTCAATACATTGGTCGAATCGCAGAAACTGCCGATCTTCTCGGTGGCGGGCGAACCCTACAACGAATTGCTGGCCCGGATCGCCCTGCAGGCGGAGGTTGACGTGATCGTGCTGGGCGGGATGGGGCTGAAATACGACGATTATCTGTATTTCCGCAACACACTGGACCGTCACGGGGCGTTGTCGCGCACGGTGATGTTTGTGCATACCGCTTCCGACCCGGTGGTGGAGTGTCTGATGGTGCCGGATATGTCGCTGGCGGTGGCGGAAAGTTACGCGCTCCGCGGCAAACGGGTGCTGGTGTTGCTGACCGATATGACCAATTTCGCGGATGCGTTGAAAGAAATCGCGATCACCATGGAACAGATCCCCTCCAACCGCGGTTATCCCGGGGATCTTTACAGCCAGTTGGCGGCGCGTTACGAAAAGGCGGTCGATTTTGAAGGGGCCGGTTCCATCACCATTCTGGCGGCCACGACCATGCCCGGCGATGATGTGACCCATCCGATCCCGGACAATACCGGTTATATCACCGAGGGGCAGTTCTATCTGCGGCGCGGCCGCATTGAGCCGTTTGGTTCGTTGAGCCGTCTGAAACAGCAGGTGAACGGCAAAACCCGTCCCGATCACCGGGCGATCATGGATGCCATGATCCGGTTGTATGCCGATTACAAGAGCACCCAGGAAAAGATGTCGATGGGTTTTTCGATGTCGGACTGGGACCGGAAACTGCTGTCTTACGGGGCGTTGTTCGAGACCCGGATGATGGATCTTTCGGTGAACATTCCGCTGGAAGCCGCCCTGGATCTGGGGTGGCAGACCCTGGCCGAATGTTTCGCGCCGGAAGAAGTCGGTATCAAGAGCGATCTGGTCAGGGAATACTGGCCGCAGGCGTAAGCTATTATGAGTAAGATCAAGTTGACCAAAACCGAGTTGAAGGCACAGCAGGAATCACTGCGGCAGTATTTGCGGTTCCTGCCCACGCTTCAACTCAAAAAGCAACAGCTGCAACTGGAGATCCGGTTGAGCCGTGAACGGCTGGAGGAAAACCGCCGGGCGGAAGACCGGTTGGAAGAACAGCTGGCAGCATGGATCGGGGTCTTTGCCGACGAAACCATGACCCGGCAGTTGTGCAACGGGTTGCGGCTGGTCAGCATCCGGCGCGGTTCCATGAATATTGCCGGGGTGATGGTCCCCACCTTTGACGGTGCCGATTTTGAAGTGCCGGTGTTGGACCCGGTCATGACCGGCTGGTATTACGATGAATCGCTGGAGGCACTGAAAAATGCGGTGTCACTGCGAGCCGCCGGACGGATCATTGAAGAACAGGAACGGCTGTTGAGCCGGGAACTGCGGGTGACGACCCAGCGGGTGAACCTGTTTGAAAAAGTCAAGATCCCCGAATGCCGTGAAAATATCCGGCGCATCCGGGTGCAGATCAGCGATCAGGAAACCGCCGCCGTGGCGCGCTCCAAGATCGCCAAGGAAAAGAGCAGTGAGGCGTTGATATGATCGTACCGATGCTGAAAACCATTTTGCTGCTTCCCGGCGGCGACCGGGCGGCGGCATTGGAGGTGTTGCAGGAGTTGGGCGTGCTTCATATCGAAGCCGCCGGAGATATCCCGGCTGAATCCGGAGCCTCCTGCGAAGAATGTGCCGCGGTATTGGCCCATACGGATCATGTGATCCGGCAGATCAGGCAGGCGGAAGGTGTCGCCGGCGGCAAAGAACTTGATGGCGCGGCGGCATTGGCCGCGGCGGACCGGCTGATCACGGAACGGACCGCCGCCGGACAGCGGCTGGACGAACTGGCATCCCGGATCGCGCGTCTGGAGCCGTGGGGCGAATGTGACCCGGAACGGCTGATGGCCCTGAAAGCGCGGGGGATCTGCTGTTATCTCTGCGTGGCTCCGGCGGCTGTAATGGACGAATTGCGCCGGCGGGGGTTGGTCTGTGAGCCGGTGAGATCGTCGGGCAAACAGCAGCATTTTGTGGTGATGTCCGGGGAGCCGCTGGCAACCGCGGATCTGCCGTTGGCCGATGTGCCGACGGACCGGCCGCTTTCCGCCTTGACCGCGGAGCGCGCGGCTCTGACCCGGCGGTTGACGGAGATCGGCGGAGAATTGGCGGCATTGCGCGATTCTCTGCCGGCTTTGACGGCGTTGCGGATGCGGCAGCAGGAAGCACTGGATCTGGCGCAGGCCCGGGCGGCCATGGCGGATCACGGGGTGTTGACGACGCTGACCGGATTCGTGCCGGAACCGGAATTCAAACGGCTGCGCGAAGCGGCGGCATCACACGGATGGGGGATTTGCTGCCGTCCGGCCGATGCGGCGGTCGAGCGGGTGCCGACGCTGCTGGTGAAGCCGGGCTGGATCAAATTGATCGATCCGCTGTTGAAGTTTCTGTCGTTGTCACCGGGGTATGATGAATACGATGTCAGTCTGCCGGTTTTGATCTTTTTTACGATCTTTTTCGGTATGCTGATGGGCGATGCCATTTACGGGACCTTGATCCTGGGTGGTGCGTTGGCGGTGCTTTTTACCCGCGGGCGCAGCAATCCGGAGCTCCGCCGGGTGATGCAGATGATGACGGTACTCGGTGCATCCTCTCTGATCTGGGGGGCGTGTTCCGGCAATTACGGCGGCATGGACGGCCCGGGCATTCCGTGGCTGGCAACGGACCCGGACAAAAACAAACATGTGCAGTTGATCTGCTTTGTGCTGGCTCTGACCCACATGTCGCTGGCGCATACGATCCGGATCATCTGTGACCGCAGTTGGCGCAATGTGTTGGCCAACCTGGGGTGGATCACGCTGTTGTGTGCCAATTTTGTGCTGATCTACCGGATGCTGCTTTTTCCCGGTGCCATGCCGGGGTGGCTGATATACGGCTATATCGGCGGGATCCTGGCGGCGGCGATCGGCGGATTGAATTTCAAGGATATCGGCAGTGTACTCGGATTTCCGTTTGATGTGATCAGCAGTTTTGTGGATATGCTGTCGTACATCCGGTTGTTTGCGGTGGGGCTGTCGGGGTATTATCTGGCGAATTGCTTTGACAACATGGCATTCGATCTGATGCAGCACTCCTGGTATGGAGCGGTCGGCGGGGTGGTGGTTCTGCTCTGCGGACAATTGTTGAATGTGGCACTGTGTGCGCTTGGGGTGCTGGTGCATGGGGTCCGGCTGAATACGCTGGAATTTTCCAATCATCTGGGATTGCGGTGGACGGGGATTGAATTCGCGCCGCTGCGGAAACATATTGCTGACAGGCAGAAGTGATCTTTGAAAAAAAGGAAAGGAAGATTACGATGAGTTTTTTTGCAACAATGACTCCGGAAGAGATGAATGTGGTGGCGGCAACGCTTTCGACATGCGGCGGTTACGCGGCGGTCGGTCTGGCGGCGGCCGGCTCGGCGGTTGGTGCAGGGCTGGCCGGTTCGGCGGCGATCGGGGCGTGGAAACGCTGTTATCTGGCGAATAAACCGGCTCCGGCCACGCTGGCATTGTTTGCCGCTGCGCCGCTGTCGCAGACGATCTACGCGCTGATCCTGATGCTGCTGATGAAAGCCCCGGAAACGGGTTTCAACAGCCAGTTGATTTTTCATCCGGTGGTCGGTATTTTTGCGGGTGTGGCGTTCTTGATGTCGGCTCTTTTCCAGGGGCGTGCTGCTGCGGCGGCGTGCGATGCCTACGGCGAAACGGAAAAAGGCTTCAGCAACATGATCACGATCGTCGGTATCGTGGAAACGGTGGCTCTTTTTGCCCTGGTCTTTGCTTTGATGATGGTGATGTAAAAAAAATGCGGAAAAAGTGAGTTTTTTTTCAAAAAAGGCTTGCTTTTTCCGCAACCGATGATATTGTATTTACCATTAGAACGCTCCAGCATAGCTCAGCGGTAGAGTAGGTGGCTGTTAACCACTTGGTCGCTGGTTCGAATCCAGCTGCTGGAGCCATTTTTGTGCCCAGATTTACGCCTGATTTGAGGTCAAATCGACCGAAAATCGCATGTCCCTGCTGGTTCCTTCCTCTTTCCTGTTTTTTCCTTGTTTTTCTCTTCTTTTTGAACTGGTGACTGAGCTTATTCGTCACCTATTCGTCCCCGTCTTTTTTAAGATAGTCCCGCCTCGCGCCAAATGCAAGGGGCAGAGGGGGAGGCTCTACACAACCGCACGGCTGTATCTGTGTGATTACACCCCCTGTCTCTCAACGCCACGGAAACGGCCCTGTGGCGGGGCTTGGCGCGGCGGGGCATCCCGATGGAACCCCGCTTGGGCGCGCTGTACGGGGCCGGAAACAGCCCTTATAGTGCTTGCAATTCATAAAGCAGGGGGTATAATAAAGCAAGGACCTTACCCCCTCGTATTTCATTACATCAGGTTGGACGATGAATTGCAATTTATCTGCCGAAACAGAGAAAACGATGATTGCCAGAATCAGCGATGAAGGCAAGATTCAACCTTTGGAGGAGCATCTGCAACATACGGCGGAGTTCAGCGAAGCCTTTCTCGCGTCATGCGGGTTCGGTCATACCGGACGGTTGCTGGGCCTGCTTCATGATCTGGGCAAATATTCTCCATCGTTTCAGGCTTATATCCGCTCGGTATTCGGGCTGCTGAAAGAAGGCGATCCCGGTTTTCTCCCGAACGCGGATAAACTGCGCGGTCACATACCACATGCCGAAACGGGAATGTGGTATCTCGATCGCTGCTTCCGCGAAATCCGTCGTGTCCCGATGCCGCAGGATATGCGCACTCTGCTGGGAATGCCGGTCTTTTGTCATCATTCGTACCCGATGGATGTCTATACGCCCTCCGGCGAGACGCCGTTCCTGAACAAAAAGCCTTCCGACGGATTGGATGCCCCGGCATTGTTCGACCGCTTCGCGCCCGAGCTCCGTCAGGAAATATGCGGTCTGATTGAAACGGGCGCCATGCTGACGGAGATCAGCCGTTTCTGTCAGATGGGCAGCCCTGACCATTTCGAACTTGGGCTTCTGCTCCGGTTGCTGTACAGCGCATTGATCGACGCAGATCGAACCGATGCGGCGGGGCGTGTCCCGAGAACATTCCAAGATTGGCCGATGCTGGCCAGCCATTTGGAAAAGCACCTGACGGAACTGCCCGCCCACCATGATTTGAACCGAATCCGACAGAACATTTCCGGCGTGCTGCGGGATGCGGCAGAGCGACCTCGCGGGATTTATCGTCTGACGCTCCCGACCGGTTCCGGCAAAACGCTCGCCGGGCTCCGGTTCGCTCTTCACCATGCAGCGCGTCATGGGATGAAGCGAGTGATCTACGCTGCGCCGTTTCTCTCCATTCTTGAACAGAACGCCGAAGTTTTCCGGCAGTTTCTGGACGATCCCCAAGGCGATTTCGTGCTTGAATGCCACAGCAATATTCTTTCGGAACAGCATGAAGGCGAAACGCCGTACGGCATGCTCTCCGAGAATTGGGATGCTCCGATCATCTGCACGACCATGGTGCAGGTTCTCAACGCGATGTTCTCCGGCGAGAGTCGATATGCCCGCCGGTTTCACCAGTTCTCCGACACGGTCATCCTGCTGGACGAAATCCAGAGCCTGCCGATGGAGATGTTCCATATCTTCAACCGTACCGTGAATTTCCTTTCCGAACGGATGCACGCCACGGTGATCCTCTGTTCTGCGACTCAGCCGGAACTGGCCGGTGTGGATGCGGCCAAGGGCTGCATCCGCTTCGCCGAATCCTCGGAACTCTACCCGGAATATCCGGAACTCTTCCGACGGCTCCGACGGGTGGATACCGAGTATATTCCGAATGTGAAAAGCAACGAGGATATCGCCGCGTTTGCCGGAAGGGTGATCGCGTCGGAGGAATCGCTGCTGCTGATCTGCAACACAAAGCCGCACGCGGCAGCAATGTTCCGTCTGCTGCGGGAGCACCATCCGGAGATGACGATCTTTCACTTGAGCACCAACCTCTGCGCCGCCCATCGCCGTGACGTTCTCGAAAAGATCCGGGCGGCCCAGCGGAAGCATACCAAACTGATCGTGGTTTCGACGTCTTTGATCGAAGCCGGCGTCGATATTTCCTTCGGAGCAGTGATCCGGATGATGACTTCGCTGGATTCGATCGTGCAGGCGGCGGGTCGGTGCAATCGGAATGCAGAAGCCGCCGCGGGACGGGTTTATATTCTGGACAATCCTTCCGGCTTGCGGTCGACCCCTTCTGTGGAAAAGTGGTCGGTATCCACCGGCAAAGCGTTGCGCGACTACGCCGCTGATCCGGCAAGATTCGATTCGGACATCCTTTCCCCGGCCTTGCTGAAGATTTATTACATGGATCTCTACGCCCAGCAGGAGAACCGGAAACTGATGCAATACCCGGTTCAACTGCCGGAATGCAGGAACGAAACCCTGTTGAACCTGCTGGGAGGAAATGAAAACGCCTACTCCGCCTGCCAACAGGCTCTTGGTTCGCCTCCGGCAGAGAGGAAACCGCGTCTGCGCGGAGCCTTCCGGACGGCGGGTGAAAAGTTCAAGGCCCTGGACGATCTGGCGAATGTCGCCGTAATCGTGCCGTATGACGAAGGGCGGCAAATCATCGCCGACTTGTGCGCTCTGCCGTCGGCAGAAAAAATGAACGCTTTGCTTCGCAGAGCGCAGATGTTCTCCGTGAACGTAACGGAAAACGTGCAGCGGAGACTGCTTGATGCGGGAGCCATCCGCGAGATTCGCGTGGCGGAAGAGCGCTGCATCTGGGTGGCGGAGGAAGCAAGTTACGACCGCGTCGATCTCGGACTTTGCATCGGAGCGGGACGCTTGGATACCAACCTTATTTAAAAGGTGGCTTTTGTATGAACGAAGGGAGGCGGCAGTATGGATAACACGTTGAGTTTCGTGGTTCGGGGGCGGTACGCGCTGTTCACCGATCCGTATTCCAAGACGGGCGGAGACAAGACCTCCTACCCCGTACCGACCTATGAAGCGCTGAAGGGCGTGATGAAGTCGGTGTACTGGAAGCCGACGATCATCTGGATCGTCAAGCGGGTGCGGGTGCTGAATCCGATTCGCATGGCGAGCAAGGGGGTCAAGCCGCTGAAA
>JAFQLP010000167.1 GCA_017414565.1 Lentisphaeria bacterium
CTGTCTGGAAGATGTGTCCGGCAACATCTCCGCCGCCGACAAACGCCGCTGCCTGATCGATGCGCTGTTGTTGCCGTGGCGTCTGCTTATTCGCAAATATTCGCCGGAATCAGCCTTTGATCTGAACCGGATCGCCACGCTGCTTTTCTCCAGCGGTTCCACCGGCAATCCCAAAGGCGTCATGCTCAGCCACCGCAACATCAATTCCAATATCTACAGTTTCTGGCGTTGCATCACCTGGAGCCGCGACTACCGGATCATCGGCAGCCTGCCGGTCTTCCACGCTTTCGGCTTCACCGTCTGCTTTGCGTTTCCGGCCATTTCCGGGACCCATGTGATCTACCTGCCCAATTTCCTGGATGCCGCCATGGTCCTGAACCTGATCGAAACCGAGCAGATCAATCTGATGGTCACCACCCCGACCTTCCTTATGAACTATCTGCGCCGTGCCAAACCGAAACAGCTCCGTTCCCTGCGGCTGGTCATTACCGGTGCCGAAAAGCTCCGCAGCGATATCATCCGGCGTTTTGAAACCGTCTGTCCCGGCAAAACCATTGTCGAGGGCTACGGCTGTACGGAATTGTCGCCGATCGTGTCGGTCAACTTTGCCAAAAATATCGTTCAGGAAGGCTGTGCGGTCGGCAAACCGGACAGCATCGGGGCCGAACTGCCGGGCATCCATGTCCGGATCACCGATCCCAATACCGGCGAAGAACTGCCGCCCTACCGTTCCGGTATGCTGGAGGTCAAAGGCGGCCTGGTGATGCAGGGCTACCTGAACGATCCGGAACTGACCGCCAAAGCCATGCATGGCGATTATTACCGTACCGGCGACATCGCCTCGATGAGCCCCGACGGCTACATCACCATTACCGGCCGGCTCTCCCGCTTCAGCAAGATCGGCGGCGAAATGGTCCCCCATGAACTGGTGGAACGGGCCATCTCCGAACTGCTGGAATGTGAATCGCACGATGTTGCCGTTACCGGCAAAAGCGATCCGAAACGCGGCGAAAAACTGGTGGTCATCCACGCCATCAAGGATCTGAACCCGACCGAGATCATCATGGGACTGCGGCGGCAGGAACTGCCGAATCTGTGGATCCCCAAGGCGGATGATTTCATTTATCTGGAACACGTGCCGCTGCTCGGCAACGGCAAACTCGACCTGCAGAAACTCAAAGCGATCGCGGAGGAACACAATGGCTGATCTGCGTACCGATCTGGGAAAGATCGTTCTCAAAAATCCGGTTATGACGGCCTCCGGGACATTCGGTTACGGCCGGGAATACCACGAATTTTTTGATATCGCCCGGCTCGGTGCCGTGGTCGTCAAAGGCATCCGCATGGAACCCGCCGACGGCAATCCCACGCCGCGCATGGCGGAGGTCGCCTCCGGGATGCTGAATGCCATCGGTCTGCAGGGGCCGGGGGTGGAGCATTTTCTGCACGATGAACCGTATCTGCCGTTTCTCCGGACCACCGGGGCCACGGTGATCGTCAACATCTGGGGCAAATCCATTGACGAATACGCCGAAGTCGCCGCCGCGCTGGAAGCCGGGGCGCAGGGCGATATCGCCGCGCTGGAAATCAATATTTCCTGTCCCAATGTCAAAGCCGGCGGGGTCGCTTTCGGCACCGATCCGAAACTGGCCGCCGCAGTCATCTCCCGGGTCCGGGCCGCCACCACGCTGCCCCTGATCACCAAACTCAGCCCCAATGTCACGGATATTGCCGAATTCGCCCGGGTGGCGGAGGCCTCCGGCAGCGATATGATCTCGCTGATCAACACCATTACCGGCATGGCCATCGACATTGAGACCCGCCGTCCGAAAATCGCCAATATGACCGGCGGGCTCAGCGGCCCGGCGGTGAAACCGGTTGCGGTGCGGATGGTCTATCAGGCGGCCAGAGCCGTCAACATCCCGGTGATCGGGATGGGCGGGATCATGACCGGCGAAGATGCCGTGGAATTCCTGCTGGCCGGGGCTTCGGCGATTGCTGTCGGCACGGCGAATTTTGTCGATCCGCTGGCCTCCATCAAGGTTCTGGACGGGATCAACGATTATCTCGACCGGCACAACATTGCCAGTGTCAGCGAGATCGTCGGTGCCATTCAACTTTGATGCCCGGCGACTTCGCCGTACAGCGCGATATTCCCGGCCCGGAGCAGTTTCAATTTCACCAGATCACCAACGGCGATCCCCGGAAACGGCGGAAAATTGACCGTCCGTCCGGTTCCGGTGCGACCGGTCCAGCGTTCCGGCATACGACGGCTCGGTCCTTCTGCCAAGACCTCGGTTTCGGTGCCGACCATGGCCTGGAGTTTGGCCGCTGTACGGGCGGCCAGATCCTCCAGCAGCAGCCGGTTGCGTTCTTCTTTGACTGCCTGCGGCACGTTGTCTTCACCGGCGGCGGAACGGGTCCCGGGGCGCGGTGAATATTTGAAAATAAACGCATTGTCAAATCCGACCCGGTTCATCAGATCGCGGGTCCGGACAAAATCTTCATCGGTTTCGCCGGGGAATCCCACGATCACGTCGGTGGAAAATGCCATTTCCGGCATCCGTTCCCGCAACGCCGCCACGATCTCTTCGTAACGCGCCGCCGTGTACTGCCGGTTCATCCGCTTCAACACCGGATCGGACCCCGATTGCAGCGGCAGATGGATACAGCGGCAGATCTTCGGCTCGGATGCGATAACATCGATCAGCCGGTCGTTGAAATAGGTCGGGTAAGGCGAGGTGAAGCGGATGCGGTGCAGCCCGTCGATCTCCGCCAACTGCTCCAGCAGATCCCCGAAGGGGCTGTACCCCGGCCGCGGCGGATTCAGATCCCCGCCCAGTCCGTATGCCGCCACATTCTGCCCCAGCAGCAGGATCTCGCGGATGCCCCGGCTGACCAACATTCTGGCTTCTTCGAGGATATCCGCCGCATCGCGGCTGATCTCCCGGCCGCGGACATACGGCACAATGCAGTACGAACAGAAACGGTTGCATCCCCGGGTGATGGCGATCTGGGCTCCCCAGGACTGTTCCGGCATCCAATGCGCCCCCATCCCGGTCAGAACTTCGGCACTTTCTCCGGTTTCGGAGACCCGGCGGCGGTCCCCCGCAATGGACTCAAGCAAATCGGGCAATGTCTGGAGTTTGCCGGTCCCCAGCACAAAATCGAGATGCGGCAATGTTTCCAGCAATTCTTCGCCGCGCCGCTGTGCCATACAACCGATCACCCCGATGATCAAATGCGGTTTGACCTGCTTGTTTTTCTTCATAAACCCGATTTTGCCGACAGCTTTGCGTTCCGCCTGATCGCGGACACTGCAGGTATTGAAAATCATGGCATCGGCTTCGGTTTCACTGTCGGTGATCTCATGCCCGCGGGCGGTCAGCATTCCGGCCAGAGCCTCGGAATCCCGTTCATTCATCTGACAGCCGTAGGTTTTGATATAGACCTTCATGCGCGCTCCTTGTAGCATTTGCGGTGGCGGCCGTACCGGCACGCCGTTGACTCAACGCCCCTTACCGGCAGTGACCCAGCAGGTCAACTGATCCGGCCGGTCGATCAGAAGATCCGGACAGGATATGGCCGGCTGACCGCCGCGACCGTAGCCCCAGGTGACACCCACGGTACGGATACCGGCTTTGCGGCCGGCACGGATATCCAATTCGGTATCGCCCACCATCACGCACTCGGAGCGGGACCGCCCCAGAAATGCCATGGCGCGGCGCAGACACTCGGCTTTGTCCACTTTTTCGCCGGGATAACCATCCGGCGTATAGATGCCGCGGATCAGGTCCTGCATCCGGTGCTGTTTCAAAATCGTTTCAGTCGGCAGCAGCCGTTTGTTGGTTGCCACCACCGATTCGATCCCGGCGGCGGCCAGATTTTCGAGCATTTCCCGGATACCCGGGTACGCACAGGTCTGCGGGAAACCGCCACCATCGTAATTGCCGATAAAAATCTGACCGATGCGTTTGAGTTCTTCTTCGGAAACATCGGGCATGACCGCCCGGATCGCCTCCGCCATCGGCGGACCGATACGAACATCCGGTGTCGGCAGACCCAGACCGGCAAATGTTTTCCGGTACGCCTCGATAATATCCGGTTCGGTAGCAAAAAGCGTACCGTCAAAATCAAAAAATACTGTCTTGATCAAAGCATTTCCATTCTCCGGAAAACCGGGTAAAATCTGTGGCTCACATAATGTAATACCGCCCGTCGGAAAAGCAAGTAAAATCCCGTATTTCCCGCTCACAAGAGCGACTGGGCATCCACATCCACGATCATTTCCACCGATCGCGGTCCGCCGTGCAGCACCAATTCCCGGAGATACCGCCGCACCACCCCCAGCCGGTTGCCGCGGATCACCGTCAGATAACGGTATTTTCCCTTAATCCGCTCGATGGGAGCCGGACAGGGCCCGGAGATCCGGATATCATCGCCGCTGATCCCGCGGAGCTGCCGGGTCACGGCTTCGCCATACGACACGGTCTCGTCTTCATCTTCGCCCCGGAAATACAACGCGATCAAATGCGTGTAGGGCGGATACCCCAGCAGGGAACGCACCTCCAGGTCAAACGCGCTGAATCCAGCAAAATCCAGATCCGCCGCGAACCGGATCACTTCATTTTCCGGGTGATAGGTCTGGATCAATACTTCGCCCCGCACATCCCCCCGCCCGGCCCGTCCGGCCACCTGGGCGATCAACTGGAACCCCCGTTCACTGGCCCGAAAATCATCCATCAGCAAACCGGCATCGGCATTGATCAGGCCGACCAGCGTCACATTGGGAAAATGCAGCCCTTTGGCAATCATCTGGGTCCCGATCAGAATGTCGATCTCGCCCCGCCGGACCGCTTCCAGCGTGCGTTCATAATCTTCGGCAGAACGCATGGTGTCTGAATCCATCCGGGCCACGCTTGCCTGACTGAATGCCGCCATCGCCGCCGCCTCGATCTTCTCCGTCCCCAGCCCGAGATACCGGATCCCGCGGTCCCCGCACTCCGGGCATTTCTCCGGTGCCGGGATCGATTCCCCGCACAGATAGCAGGTCAACTGCTGCTGTTTCCGCGAATAGGTGTAGCAGACCGAACAGTTGGGACAACGGGCCTCAAAACCGCATTTGTCGCATGTCATCACCCGGGCAAAACCGCGCCGGTTCAGAAACAGGATCGTCTGCTCGTGCCGCTCCAGCCGGTCATGGATCGCCTCGGTCACTTCAGGCGAAAAAAAGTTGGACCGCCCCGGCTCCGGCGGTGTGCGGCTCAAATCAATGATCCGGATCACCGGCTGCAACTGCGCGCAGGCCTGCTCGGTCATGGCGATCTTGAGATAACGCCCCTCCATGGCATTGCGGCAGGATTCCGCAGACGGGGTGGCAGACCCCAGGATCACCACCGCATTTTCACGCCGGCCGCGCACCACTGCCACATCGCGGGCCGAATACCGGGGAGCCTCGGACTGCTTGTAACTGCTTTCGTGTTCTTCGTCCACCACGATCAGGCCCAGATTTTCAAACGGCGCAAAAAGGGCCGATCTGGCACCGACCACGATATCCACTTCGCCCCGCCGGATGCGGTGCCATTCATCGAACCGTTCCCCATCCGACAACCGGCTGTGCAGTACGCTCAACCGGTCGCCGAACCGGGCCCGGAAACGGCGCACCGTCTGGGGTGTCAGCGAAATCTCCGGAACCAGCATGATCGCGGTTTTGCCCATAGCCAGCGTGGCGGCGATCGCCTGCAGATAGACTTCGGTTTTGCCGCTGTTGGTCACACCGTGGAGCAGCAGCACATGGCTCGTGGTTTCGCCCCGCAGCATCTGTCCGATCAGATCCAACGCCTGCCGCTGCTGTCCGGTCGGTTCAAGCGGTTTTTCCGGCAGTACCACCCGGCCGGCCAGCGGATCGCGCCGCACCGCCCGTTCCTCGATCACCACCAGTCCCGCTTTGGCCAGCGACCGCAGACTGGAGGGCGATACCCGGTAAAATCCGGTCAATTCATCCACCGGGGTTTCCCCGGCATCGCTCAACACCCGCAATGCCTCCAACCGCGCGGCAAACGACGTTTTCCCCTGACGGGAAGCCAAAAAATGGGCCGCCGCCACCGGATCGGCAATGCGGCAGAATTTCCGCAGCCGGACTTTTACTTTGTTGCCGCGGACGGCTCCGGGCAACAGAGTCCGCACGGCCTGTTCCCGGGTGCAGCAGTAATACTCCGCCATCCATTCACCGAGCCGCACCAGTTCCGGCGGCAGATGGGCAGCATTGGCCGCCGGGCCGATAATGGTTTTGAGTCTGGGGAATTCGCTTTCCGCCACCAGATCAAGCACAAAACCATCCCGCCGCCCCCGGTTGAAAGGCACTGTGACCCGGGTGCCGACCCGGATCTCCGATTCCAGTTCCGGCGGCACCAGATAATCAAACGCCCGATCCAGCGACAGATCGACGATTACGCGGGCAATGGTCATTTCGGGCCGGAGTCCCCCTTTTAAAACGCAAAAAAACGCCCGCACCGGATCTGCCGGACGAGCGTCTTATGCTGTATCACAGCGCGGAACCCCTTACTTGGCAAGGGTGTTCATCAGCTTGTCGAACTGGGACTTTTTGTTGGAGGCTTTGTTGCTGTGGATGGTACCGGCTTTCACCGCCTTGTCCATCAGGCTGCAGCAGCGGCTGCGGAGGGCAACGGCCTTTTCGGCTTCGCCGGCGGCCACGGCCGCACGGAAACTTTTTTCCACCGTCTTGAGTTCGTTCTTACGGGCGCGGTTGCGCAGGTTGCTCTTGATGCTGTTGCGGAGACGCTTGACCGCGGTCGGCGTCTTCTGTTTCTTGTCTTTGTCCGCCATTTTGCTTTCCTTGTGTTTGGCAATCACTATTTTGAAAAAAATGAAATCTATACCTTTCGGAACTATTACATATACCCTCTTTTTCGTTTTTTGCAAGTGTTCCGCGCCTTTTTTCCCGAAAAATTTTCCATCTGCCACTCAAGCCGCGGCCGCTTTTCCGCCCCCGGCGGGGAAAAATCATCATTTTTTATGAAAAAACAACTTGTAACGCGTGTCTTCTCTATTATATTAAGTGTATTGAGTGAAAAAGGAAGAGCCGGAGTCGTTTCCTCTTCCGGAAGTAAACCATAAACAACTACGGAGAGCTGGCGGGAGAGAAAACTGCTTTCGCCCGCTTTTTTGTTTTAACACGGCCAGGCGGAGGACCGCCGCCGGAAAGGAGTTTTCGATCATGAACAACGAACTGTTGACCATTCTGCAATACATCGAACAGGAACGCGGCATCAGCCGTGCCATGCTGGTAAAGGCTCTGGAAACCGCCATTCTTTCGGCTTCCCGCAAAAGCATCCACCCCGCCAGCAATCTGACGGTCAGGATCGATCCCGAAAACGGCTCCATCAAAGCATGGGCCAAACTGGAAGTCGTCGAGGAAAATCCCAACTGCGACCAGTTGCTGCTGGAACGCGCCCGTGAACGCTTCCCGGAAGTCCGGGCGGGCGAAGTCATCGACTGGGAAGTGACCCCCCGCAATTTCGGCCGCATCGCCGCCCAGACCGCCAAGCAGGCGATCATGCAGCAACTCCGGCAGGCCGAAAAAAATACGGTGCAGGAAATGTTCGCCGACAAAGTCGGTCAGATCATCACCGGCACCGTCCGCCGGTTTGAAAACGGCAACACCATCATTGATTTCCAGCGCGCCGAGGGGATCATGTCCTCCCGCGACCGGGTGCATGGCGAACAGTACATGCCCGGCGATATCATCAATGTGGTGCTGACCAAGATCGATACCTTCACCTCCGGCCCCAGCCTGATCGTGTCGCGGACGGCTCCCGAACTGGTGCGCTGTCTCTTTGAACGCGAAGTTTCCGAGATCCGCAACGGTCTGGTCGAGATCATGGGGCTTTCCCGCGAGCCGGGCAGCCGCAGCAAGATCGCCGTCCGCAGCACCGATCCCCGGATCGACCCGGTGGGGGCGTGTGTCGGGGTCCGCGGTGTCCGGGTGCAGAACATCACCCAGGAACTGAACGGGGAACGCATCGACATTGTGCCGTGGGACGAAAACATTGCCCAGTACACGATCAACGCCCTGCAGCCCGCCAAGGTGCAGTCGGTGGAGGTCGATGAAACCCGTCACGAACTGGTCGTCCATGTGACCGAAGACCAGTCCAAACTGGCTTTCGGCAAAAAAGCCCAGAATGTCCGGCTTTGCTCCCGGCTGATCGGCTGGAACATCAGCATCCTGATCGAAGGCGGGATCGAAGAAAAAATCAACCGGGCCGCGCTGACACTGGCTTCGCAGCTCAAGGTTTCCACCAAGACCGCCGACAAACTGGTCCGTTCCGGCTATGTCACGCTGGCCGGTGTCGAGGCGGCAGAACCTGCCATGCTGCTCAATATCGAAGGCATCGACCAGCAGGAACTGAATGCTGCGCTGGCCCGGCTCCACGAATAATTCCTCCGCGACCGGAAGAAAGCACTGTTAACCACACCAGAGTCAGGGAGGAATCATGAAAGCCGTAAAAATCGCAAAATTGGCCGAACAATATAACACGACCGCAGAAAAAATCACCGATGCGCTGACCCGGGCGGGGATCGCATTCCCCAAAGACACCGTTGCCGGGGCCGATGCCGAGCAGGCGTTGGCCGCGCTGACGGCTGTCTTCGGCGAACCGGAACAGAAGCCGGTCAAAAAGACCGCCGCCAAAAAGACCACGGCCAAGACCGCCGCCAAAGATGAAAAAGCCGAAGCCGGAGATGCCGAAAAGGCTCCGGCAAAGAAAACCGCTGCCAAAAAGACCACGGCAAAAACGGAAAAAACCGCCAAAGCCGCTAAAGAAACGGCCGAAAAGGCTCCGGCAAAAAAAGCCGCCCCCAAAGCCAAACCGGAAAAAACCGAAACCCAAACCGCCGCCAAAGCGGAAAAACCGGAAAAAGCGGAACCCAAGACCGCCGCCAAGGCGGAAAAACCCGTCAAGGCCGAAAAGGAAACAGCCGAAAAGGCTCCGGCCAAAAAAGCCCCCCCCAAAGCCAAACCGGAAAAAGCGGATACGGCAAGCGAAGCCAAAGCCAAACCGGCCGCTCCGGCAGCCGCGAAACCGGCGGCCAAAACCGTTCAGATCGCGCCCCGGGCAACGGTCCGGGAATTGGCGGAAGCCCTCGGCAAACGCCCCAACGATGTTATTTCCGAACTGATGAAAGGCGGCGAACTGGCGGGCATCAATCAGACGGTCAAGGACGCCAGCGCGGTCAAAGTGGCCGCGGCATTCGGGATCAAACTGGAATTAGGCAGCGCGCCCAAACCGGCCGCTCCGGCAGCGGCTCCGGCCCCCAAAGCAAAAGCCGCCAAAACCGTGCAGGTCGCGGCTCCGGTCATCGTTAAAGATCTGGCGGAAGCCCTCGGCAAACGCCCCAATGAAATCATTACCGAATTGATGAAATTCGGCGAACTGGCGGGCATCAATCAGGCCGTGAGCGAAGCCAATGCCATCAAACTCACAGCCCGTTACGGCATGACCCTGGAAATCAGCAGCGCGCCCAAACCGGCCGCTCCGGCAGCGGCTCCGACACCCAAAGCCAAACCCGTTGAGCCGGAAGTGCTGGTCCCCCGGCCGCCGGTGGTCACGTTCCTCGGACATGTGGACCACGGCAAGACCTCGCTGCAGGATGCGGTGCGCCATACCCGGGTGGTCGCCGGTGAAGCCGGTGCCATCACCCAGCATATCGGTGCCTCCACCATTGAATACAACGGGCAGAAGATCACCTTTATCGACACCCCCGGACACGAAGCCTTCACCAGTATGCGGGCCCGCGGTGCCAATGTCACCGATATCGCCGTGCTGGTCGTTTCGGCGGCGGAGGGGTTCAAAACCCAGACCGTGGAAGCCATGAACCACGCGCTCGCCGCCAAAGTTCCGATCGTGGTGGCCGCCAACAAAATGGACCTGCCCGACGCCAATTACGATCAGGTGTTGCTGAACATGCAGCAGAACAACCTCGGCAGCGAAGACTGGGGCGGCACGGTCGGTGTGGTCAAAGTCTCCGCCAAAACCGGTATGGGGCTGGATGATCTGCTGGAACGCATCCTGCTGGAAGCGGAAATGCTCGAACTCAAAGCCAATCCCCGCAAACCGGCCGAAGGTGTGGTGCTGGAAGCCCAGAGCGAACAGGGCCTCGGCTCCACCGCCAGCGTACTGATCCAGAACGGGACCCTGCGGGTCGGCGATATTGCCCTCTGCGGTGAACATTACGGCAAAGTGCGGGCCCTGATCTCGGACCGCGGGGAACGGCTGAAATCCGCCGGTCCCAGCACCCCGGTCAAAGTCGTCGGGCTGTCCGGCGTGCCGGGAGCCGGTGATAAATTGACGGTGGCCGCCAACGAAAAGAGCGCGCGTCAGGAAGCGGAACGGCGGGTCGCGGAAAAACGCAATTCCATGTCCGGTGTCAGCAGCATTGCCAGTGCCGATGATATTTTCAGCCGGTTGAACAGCAAATCCATCAAAACGCTGAACATCGTCATCAAATCCGACGTCCGCGGCTCCGGCGAAGCCATTGAACAGTCGCTGGCCAAACTGCCAAGTGAAAAAGTCAAGGCCGATATCCTGCTGAACTCGGTCGGTGCCATCACCGAAAACGATGTGATGCTCGCCGCCGCCAGTCAGGGTATGGTGGTCGGGTTCCACGTCCGGGTGAATCCCGGCGTCAATGATCTGGCCAAACGCCAGGGCGTTGAGATCCGGCTTTACAGCATCATCTACGAACTGCTGGAGGATATCACCGATGCGCTGGCCGGTCAGCTGGCTCCGGAAAAACGGGAAACCACGCTCGGCAAAGCCCGTATCCTTCAGATCTTTGAATTGAGCAAGGGCGGCAAAGTCTGCGGCTGCCGGGTGGAATCCGGTTTGATCCGGGTCGGTGCCAAAGTCCGTGTCCAGCGGGATTCCGAGTTGATCTACAACGGCGAGATCGTCAGTCTCCGGCATTTCCAGAACGATGTCAAGGAAATGAAAGCCGGTATGGAATGCGGTATCCGGCTCGACAACTTTGCGGATTTCCTCCCGGGCGACAAGATCGAAGCCTACGACGTTGAACTCAAAAAAGCCTCGCTTTAAGACATAAGGAGCCTATCATGGCGGTTGATCGAATCACCCGTGTCAATGAACTCCTGAAACGGGAGATCGCGGAAACGCTGGAACGGCGGCGGCCGCCGGAACTGGCAGGCACGCTGGTTTCTGTGACCGAAGTGCGTTGCAGTGCCGATCTGCGGAACGCCACGGTCAAACTCAGCATCTACGGCGGTAATGCCGGTACGGCACTTCAGCATGTCCGGCGGCTCCGGGCGGAATTGCAGCGCGAACTGGCCTCCTCGCTGGGCTTCAAACGCACCCCGGTGCTGGATTTCCGGATCGACGACCGGATCGCGGCGGGCGACCGGGTGCTGGAATTGCTCAACGGGGCCGATGCGGGCCCGGAGGAAGCATGATCCTCTGTCCCGACATACCATCGGCGGCACGGGTCCTGGCGGATTGCAGCCATGCGCTGATCCTGACCCATATCAAACCGGATGGCGATGCGGCCGGTGCCGCGCTGGCATTGCGGGAACTGATGATCGACAACGGGCGGACGGCCGATGTGCTGCTGCCGGAATCGCTGCCGTCCAAATTTCTGGAATTGGCGGGCGACCGTTTTCTGACCCGGCTGCCCGGTCCGGGCAGAACGGGGTACACGGCATTGATCCTGCTCGACTGTGCCAACGAGGAACGCATCGGCCGGGGCGACTGGGAGATCCCGGCCGATCTTCCGGTCCTGAATATCGACCACCACCGGAGCAATCATGTGACTGCCGACTGGAGTTACATACAGAGCGATGCGGCCGCGACCTGAGAGATCGTTTTGCATCTGGAGCAAGAACTCCGTTGGTACATTTCGCCGCAGGCGGCCTCTTTTCTGCTGCTGGGGCTTGTTACCGACACCGGTTCGTTCCGGTTTCAAAACACCTCTCCGGCCACTCTGCGGGCGGCGGCGCGGCTCCGCGAACTGGGGGCGGATTGGGACGGCGTGATCAACGCGGCCTTTTTCTCCAAAAGCCGCAACCAGCAGGCATTTGAAGCGGAAATGCTTTCCTGCTGTGTTCAAAGTGCCTGTGAGGGGCGTTATCTGTATGCGGTCCTGCCGGAGGAAATGTTTGCGCGCCACAACTTCAACATGAAAGATGGCGAAAACCTGATCGATCTGCTGCGGGAGGTCGAAGGGGTGTGGATCGCCGCGCTGATCTATCCCGGCAGAGACGGGATCAAATTCTCGCTGCGGAGCAAAAATTCCCGTTTCCCGGTTGGCCCGGTGGCGGCCCGATTCGGCGGCGGCGGGCATCTGATGGCGGCCGGTGCGACCGTAACGGGCTGTACCTCGCCGGAGGAGGCGGCGGAACTTCTGAAATCTGCAATCATTCAACTGCTGGAGGCATGAATCCATGCGGCGTATGACATCCAAGAAAAAGCCGGTTTTTTCCGAAAGCGGCATCCTGCTGGTGGACAAACCGGCCGATTGGACCAGTTTTGATGTGGTCAATTTCGTCCGGTCCCGGTTCAACATTCCCAAAGTCGGCCATTGCGGCACGCTGGACCCTGCCGCCACCGGTCTGCTGGTGCTGGTGCTGGGCGATTTCACCCGGTTGAGCAGCAAACTCAGCGGCACCGACAAAGTGTATCAGGCCACGCTGGAGATCGGCGTGGAGACCGACACCGAAGACCGGGAAGGCAATGTGCTGAAGCAGAGCGATTGGAGCAGCATCACGCCGGATCAGGTCCGGGAGGTACTGCGCTCGTTTCTCGGCAAACAGCAACAGACGCCGCCGATGGTGTCCGCCGTCAAACAGGGCGGCAAAAAACTGTATGAACTGGCGCGTCAGGGCATTGCGGTGGAACGGGAAAGCCGGGAAATCGAAATCTTTGAAATGACGGTCGGCACGGTGGAACTGCCTTTTGCCGATTTCACGATCCGCTGTTCCAAAGGCACTTATGTCCGCACGGTCTGCGCGGATGCCGGCAGAAAACTGGGATGCGGCGGCACATTGAAATCCCTGCGCCGGACGGCGGCCGGACCATTCCGGCTGGAAAATGCCGTGACCATTGAAACCATCAAAACCTGGGAACCGGAAGATCTGGCGATCCAGCTCCGGCACACGCTGGCGGCATTGCCGCCCGTGACGAAGGAATAATATGAAAAAAGAAACTTTATCCGTTGCCATCCAACAGATCGAAGATGCCGTGACCGCCGCCCGGCTGTGCGGAAGCGGGACTTTTACGGTCAATGATGTGCTTGCACGGCTGCCGAAACAGGAAAAAGAACTGCCGGAACGGGTCGAAAACCTGTTGGAAAGCGATTCCGCCTTTTTCTCCGACGGCAGCGGGACCTACACCGGACGCGCTGAATTTTTTACCGGCGGGGAATTTCTGATCACGCCCGATGACCGGGAAATTGAAGATGGCGTGCTTTTTCCGGGACACCGATTTACGGCGTATGTGTCGCCGGATGTTTTCCCATCGGATGTTGTCCTGATCCACGAAGAAGATCAGAGCCGGGTCCGCCGCAAAACCGTCACCGGGACCCTGGCGGAATTTTTTCACTACCACCTCCTGCTCGGTTCGGAACAGGTATTCGACTATTTTGTGGCGGAACACCCGGAAAACGAAGCCCTGCAAGACGGTCCGGGGGCGGATTGCCCCGTTAAACTGAATGTTTTTGACCTTAAAAAATTCTACCATTCGGTCGATTTTGCCGGTGGCGATGCCCTGCTCTGCCGGGTTGAAGACTGGCAGCAGGGTACGATCAAATTCCGTTATCTGCCGGGCGACAACCGCCGCCATAACGACCGCGCGGCGTGGATCGATGACTGCACCGATGCCATCATTGAAGTCATCAATCGCTTTGCCGATTATCCCGACATTCCGGAGCAGTTGGCGTGGACATTTTTCCACGGCGGCAAAAAACTGCTCACCGCCCCGCAGGGATCGCTGGATGAACTGATCCGGGAAACCCGGAGCGTTGAGATCGGGCTGGAAGGCGGTCATGCCCATCTGATCCGGCAGCAGCAGGAGGACGATGTCCCGGTGGATGCCGGGACGGATATGCCCGCCCCCCACTACGATCACGGCTGTGACCACGACTGCGATCACGACCACGATCACGATCACGACTGCGATTGCGATCACGGACATGTCCATGCCGCCCATGACATTCCGGAGGGATTCGGCATCTCCCGCGGGGAAACCGAAGATCTCGGCCGTCTGCTGCGCGACATCGGGCTTTCCCATACCCCGGCGGAGGTGGATGCCTACATTCTCGACAATTGTTTCTACCGCGAACTTGAGTATCAGGATTTCTACGCCCGCTGTTTCGGCCGGGAACAACTGGATTTCGCCGATGATGCCCAGGAGGCGATCTTCCACAACTTTATTGAGGACCGCTGGGAACAATTGTCCGGCAATTACGACCGGGTCGCCGATGAAATCAAGGCTCCGGTCCGGAGTGCGGTCCTCGAGATCGTGGATGAACGACTGGAATTTTTCCACGCGCTCAAACAAAGCGGAATCGACCCGGACAGTCTGCCGGAAACCGAATTCCGTCAGTTGGCTTCGATCGGGGTCTATCTCGATCATCTGTTGCGGCTGTTGAATTCACCGGCCGGCAACCTGATTCTGGAGGAAGCCGAAGAAATGATGGAAAAACTTGCCGGTGTGGCAGAGACCCAGGAAGCGGCACTGGCAGAACTCCAGCCGCTGGTCCTGTGATCCGGCGGAATCCCATAACCACAGAAACAGAAGATACAGAACAGAAGGAGTAGCAAAAATGGCTGAAAAAATGCTCGTCAGCGGCAACGAAGCAGTTGCACTGGCTGCTTTTGATTGCGGCGTTCTGCGCGGCACCGGATATCCCGGCACCCCGTCGTCAGAGATTCTGGACGAATTTTCCAAACTCGGCGGCACGGCCGAATGGGCCCCCAACGAAAAAGTGGCACTGGAAGTGGCCATCGGCGTCGCCTTCGCCCGCGGGCGGAGCCTGGTGACGATGAAGCACGTGGGGCTGAACGTGGCCGCCGATCCGCTGTTCACGATCGCCTACTGCGGCACCCCCGGCGGTCTGGTCATCATCTCCGCCGACGATCCCGGCATGGCGTCGAGCCAGAACGAACAGGACAACCGCCGCTATGCGATCGCCGCCGGTATCCCCATGCTGGAACCGGCTGATTCGCAGCAGTGTTACGATTTTCTGTGCCGTGCGTTCACACTGTCGGAACAGTACCGCTGCCCGGTGTTGTTCCGTCTTACCACCCGGGTCTGCCATTCGCAGTGCGTGATCGAACGCCGCCGCAATGCCGCCCCGGCTCCGGCGGTCAAATACGAAAAAGATGTCAAAGCCAATGTGATGATCCCGGCGTTTGCCCGCATTGCCCATCACAAACTCCGTGCCAAACTGGCGGATATCGCGGCAATGAACGACAGCGGCGATCTGGTTTTTGAAACCGCCGGCAATACCGATCTGGGCATCATCGCCACCGGCATCAGTGCCATGCACGCCCGGGAAGCGGCTCCGGAAGCCTCGCTGCTGCAGATCGGGCTGACGTATCCGCTGCCGATGGGACGGATCCGGGCCTTTGCCGCCAAAGTGAAACGCTGTTTTGTCATCGAAGAAGGCGACCCGGTGCTGGCGGATGCCTGCCGTGCCGCCGGGATCGCGGTGGAAAGCAAAGATGAAATGTTCCGCTTCGGCGAACTCAATGTGGGCCGGGTCCGCCGGATGCTGAACCATGATCTTTCGCCGGAACCGGTGCGTCCCGCCGGCAAACCGCCGCAGCTCTGCGTGGGCTGCCCCCATCGCCGGACTTATGAAGTGCTGCGCGACAACCAGTGCATCGTGGCCGGTGATATCGGCTGTTACACCCTCGGGGTACTGCCGCCGTTTGAAGCGGTCGATACCTGTGTCTGCATGGGTGCGAGCATCACCACCGGTCTGGGGCTGCGTCATGCCCTGCCGGAAGCGGAAGCCCGCCGGGTCGTCAGTGTGATCGGCGACAGCACCTTCCTGCACACCGGCATCAACGGCATTGTGGAAATGGTTTACAACCGCCCGGCGACCGGGCATGTGGTCATTATCCTCGACAACTCCATCACCGCCATGACCGGGATGCAGGAAAATCCCTCCACCGGCCGCAAACTGGATCACACCCCGGCCCCGAAAGTGGTGATCGAAGATGTGGTCAAGGCCATCGGGGTCGATCATGTCGATATCTGCGATCCCACGCTGGACCGCGAAGGTTTTGAGACCATCCTGAAACAGCGTTTGGCCTCCAATGATTTGAGTGTGATCATTGCCCGCCGCTGCTGTCTGATCGCAGCGGCCAAGGTGCGGAGTTACGAAACGGCGGCAAAGGAGGAAAAATAATCATGGAAAAAGTCATCAATGTCACCGCCGCCGGTCTGGGCGGTCAGGGGGTCCTCAAAATCACCGATATTCTGGCAGAAATGCTTTTTGAAGCCGGGTACGATGTGAAAAAAAGCGAAGTCCACGGCATGAGCCAGCGCGGCGGATCGGTTTCCAGCGAAGTGCGTTTCGGCAAACAGGTGTTCAGCCCGATGGTGCCGGAGGGGGAATCGGATTATCTGGTGGTGCTGGACGAGACCCAGGTCGAAGTCAACCGCTACAAACTCCGCGATGGCGGGGTGCTGATCGCTCCCGCAGATGTGCCGGTGGATCAGCTGGCCAATAAAAAAGCGTTGAACATTCTGCTGCTGGGGGCTTTGAGCCGTCACTTTGATTTTCCGGAAGAACAGTGGCTGGCCCACATCCACCGGCATCTGCCGGCCAAACTGCACGCCGACAACGATGCGGCATTCCGCTTGGGACGCGCCTGAAACTATGTATCACCAACGCAACGAAAGGAATTTTTTATGAAAACGATCAAACAGCTTTCGATCCTTTTGGAAAACAAACCCGGCATGATCCGTCAGGTATGCGAAGTCCTGCAGCAGAATCAGATCAACATTCTGACCCTGACGCTGGCCGATACCACCCAGTTCGGATTGCTCCGTTTTCTGGTGCGCGACACCGCCGCGGCCAAAGACATCCTCGTCAAAGCCGGTTTCACCGTGATCGAAACCGATGTGCTGGCTCTGCCGGTCCCCAATGTGCCGGGCGGTCTGGCCTCGCTGCTCAATGTGCTCGATGGTGCCGGGCTGAATGTGGAATACATGTACGCCTACACCTCCGGTCAGGGGTGCGATGCCGTCATGATCTTCCGTTTCGATGACCCGGCGGCGGCTCTGACCGGATTGGAAAAAGCCGGTATCGCCACGATCAATATCGACGGGCTCGCCTGATATTATTTCCACCCGCCGTCCCGGAACTGCTGTTGGGTCCCGGGGCTGGCGGCGTACAGTTTGGTACACGATTCCAGCGGGTCGGCGACCACCCGGAATGCCGCCCCGCGGCTGTCGTGCCACAGCCCCGGCTTCAGATCGATCCGGGTGACCAACAGCGGCGGATCATCGCCCTGATACAGCGGAATCGGGGATTTGGCCAAGAGTTTCTGACGCGCACCGGATTCCAGTTCCGGTGCCATCTCCGCCGCCACGCATCCGATTTCCGCCAACAGCCGCACCGCCTCCGAATTGGCCGCCGGTAACGGAAATGCACCGATGATCTCCACCCCCGGATACCCGCGCAAAAATTCAAATGAATGCAGTCCGGCCGCCACAAACCGCCGGATACCGTTTTGATACCATTGCCGGATCTGCTGCTGCCAGCGGACCACATCGCCCTCCGGCACAAATGCCGGTATGACAGCGGCCCCGTTGCGGGGATCTGCGATCTCCTCTGATCCGGCGGTTCCCCACCATGCCTGAAAAAACGGCCCCAGTGCCGCCGCCGCGGCCCGTTTGGCCGTATCGGGATCAAGTTGCGGCGACACGGATTCCCAGAACTGCCGCCGCAATGTTTTCAACGCACTGGCAGGCACAAAAAAATCACCATCCACCTGAACGGTCACCGATTCCGCCCGCCACGGGGACGGGACACCCTCCGCGAAACACCGTTCCACACCGGCGGCCGTCAACGGGCGTTTGTCGGCCGCGGCAAAATCCGTTTTTTCCTGCCACAACACCCCATCGACACCGGCAATTTCGCCGCGCCACATCTGCGCCGAAGCAAAAATCTTCAGCGATACCGGTTGCCGGAATTCCGGCAGTGACGATGCCCGTCGGGAAAAATCAAAACCGTTTTCCCCGATCTTGCAAAGCCGCCAACCCGCCGCCGCGGCAAAATCACCGGGAATGAAACATTCGCCCCCGGCCGGGATCTTCAACACCTCCCGGTTGCGCGCCTCCATGCGGATCAACGAAAAACTGCTGCCGTCACCACCGTCCGGCGATACCAGCCGCAGCCGGTCCCCCAGATGCATTCTGCCGCTGCTGCGAATCAGGATGCCGCGGCGGTTGCGGGCGATCACCTCCGCCACCACATTGCCATAGGCACCGAACCGCTCCGGATCGATCACCTGGCGTTGTCCGGTCCCGCGGAAAAATCCCGCCGACGGCCGACGGGTCGCCGTGGATGCCAGCAGCCGTTCCGCTTCGGCCAACACCTCCGGCGGCGGTTCCACCGGCGCGTCCAACAGCATCCGGTAGGCCCGCACGGTCTTCCAGACATAATCCGGACTGCGTAAACGGCCTTCGATTTTCAGCGAAGCCACGCCGATCCGCCGCAATTCCGGCAACAGCGGCACCCCGTAAAGATCCCGCGGTGACAACAGGAATCCGGCGGTGCGGCCCGTTTCATAAAACCGCCGGCAGGGCTGTTTGCATTTGCCGCGGTTGCCGCTCCATCCGCCCTGCACCGATGACAGCAGACACCGGCCGGACAGCGAACAGCACGGCGATCCATGCAGAAAAACCTCCAGTTCCACCGGCGACACCGCCGCCATGGAACGCAATTCATCCAGCGTGACCTGCCGCTCCAGGATCACCCGCGTGATCCCCAGTTGCGCCGCCATGGCCAGACCGGCCCGGTTGTGGATGCCCATCTGAGTCGAAGCATGTAATGGCAGTGACGGAAAAAACTGCCGCGCCAGCCGGAGTATCCCCGGGTCCTGAATGATCAGCGCATCCGGTCCCAATACGGTCAGTTCGGCCAGATATTCGGCAACCTCCCCCAATTCGCATTCCTTGATCAGGGTATTGAGTGTCAGATACACCTTCCGACCGTTCCGGTGCGCTTCGCCGATCAGCCGCCCCAGCGAATCAAAGGTAAAATTCTCCGCCCGTTCACGGGCATTGAACCGCCCCAGACCGCCGTAAACGGCATCGGCCCCGGCATCATAAGCCGCCAGAGCCGTTTCCAGATTACCGGCGGGAGCGAGCAATTCCGGTGTGTGCATCGGCTTCACCGCACCGGCTGCAACAGCACACTGCCGGGGCGGGCCCGGAAATAAAGCGACAGCGCAGGTTTCGTCAGCGTTTCCTCTGCCAGGACCGTTCCGGCCGCATCCACCGCCCGCCAGCGTCCCGGAGCCAGATTGTTCACCAGCATCCGGTATTCCGTTTCATCCCCGGGCACCGTCACCCGGAATGCCGTGGTGAAAAATTCCCCGCTCCGCTGGAAAACTGCGATCCGGTCGGCGACCACAGCGGCGACCGCCGGGCCGAACTCCAGTTTCCGGCACGCAAACGGCTGCGTTCCCGCCGGGACCGGCTGCATGACACAGAGAAAATGATCTTCCCGCCGGGCTTTTTCCGGCCGGAACATCACCCGCGACATGACCGATTTGCGCGGCGGCGTAAGTTGGGTACCGAAAACATGGGTCGCATCATCGCCGGACAGGATCGTCATTTCCGCCTCTGTCCCGGGCTGTGGCATCAGCATCGAAACATACACTTCACCTTGGCCGGCGGCATTGGATTTTTCGGTACGGAAGCCATCTGCGGTAACCTGCGGCACGCACCATGTATTGAGCTGAAAATATTTGACGAATTCGACCCGGCGGCTTTCCACCGCATCGTAAAGCACCACCACCGCCGGATGCGCCGGATCACCGGAGCGGAAAAAGACAAAATTCCGCACATAATGGGCCAGCCGGGTACCATAGGCCTCCGTCAGATCCACCGCATACGAAGCGTATTCGGGCTGAAACGGATCGGGACCGAATGCCGAACCGACCGTATGCCCCCGCTGCAGTTCGCGTGCATTCTCCGCCTGCTCCGGGGTCTTGATCGGCGTCTGATTCAGCGGGATGCCGCCATCGTTCACCGGGCTGAGCGGCATCTTCTCCGCCGGATCGCGCACCAGCATCATACTGTGCGCTACCGACCTTTTATTAAAACCGAATTCATAGGGAGTGCTGTAAAATTTGTACTGCCCGATATCACCGATCTGCATCCCCCGGTAATAAAGCTGCACCGCACCATTGTCGCTGTGGTGATGATTGCCGAAATTCCGGCCGCCGCCATTGATAAAAGCCACGACATCGGAGGAATCGGCAGCAATGTTCCACCCCGTCCGCACCGCCATGCCGCCCAACACCGTACCGAAATCCTTGACCGGCGGCAGGGTATCAAACGTTTCATCGGTCGGAATGGCGGGATCATTGAACAACAGCGACATCATCGGATAACGCCGGAAACTCTGCTGCCGCTTGACTTCGCCTTTGAGCTGGGCACTGCGGCTCCCGGCCTGCGCCAGCAGAGCCGTCAGCGGATAAGACCAGTAGCGTTGCAGCTGGTCGCCCTGCCAGCAATCGCCCTCCGGCAGACAGGCCCCGCCGGGTACGCGCAGATAGGTCCAGTAATCGAAGACCTGATAGATATTCGGATCGAAGACCGGACGGCCGCTCATCCGCTCCATCAATGCCGCCGCGTGAAGGTCGCAGCCGTAACGGAGATAGCCGTAATTCGTCCCCTGATTGTGACGCGGCGACTGGTAGGCATACCGCGCCAGCGGCACCAGTTCTTCAAGCACCGCGTACGAAAGATAGCGGTACGGCACCGGATCTTCGTCGTAGATCGCGATCGCCATAGCCAGCAGATCGCGGCTCAACTGCCATTCGTTGCCGTGCCCCACGGTGATCTTCTGCTTCACCGGCGGCCAGCCGACCTCCATCTGCATGGCCCATTCCATCATCTTTTCCCGCATCAACCGGCGTTCGGAACCGGACATCAGGTCGTAACACCAGTCGTAAACCAATGCGCCGGTGTAGATGATGCGGCCGATCTCGCGGCTCACATCCAAGATATTGCCGAACCGGACCCGCCGGAAATAATCCATGGTCATGGCGACCGCCTCTTTCCCGGTCCCCCGTTCCGGTTCCAGCAGATGCACCAGCGCGCGGGCGGTGATCGCGTTTTCGATGCTACTGTCCGGCAGCACCCCGAAAGCATTGACTTCCGGCATTTTGAACGGTTTCGGCAACAGCCGCCGGTAGATCGCTGCATTTTCCGGATGTTTCAGATTGGCGCGCACCTTCCGCAACGATTCCGGCGTGACCCACACCCGCGGATGGACCGGCGGCGGCGTGATCACCGGCTGATACTGCTGCATCTTTTCCGGCACCTTCAACGGCTTCACCC
>JAFQLP010000168.1 GCA_017414565.1 Lentisphaeria bacterium
CGGAGAGGGTGGAGAGATCCTGCCAGACGATCTTCTGGTCATCCAGGACTTTCCAGGCACCGGTCGCGCCGAAGTAGGCGTGGGTGGTGTCGGTGATGGTCAGAACGACCTCGGCGGTGAACTTGGATTCGACAACCGGCGGTTCGATCGGCGGGGCCGGGGGAGCCGGAACATCGGCGTTCTTGGTGAGGTACAGGTTGTCACCGGAGATCGCCACGGTGTAGGCATCGCTGCCGACACTGAAGCTGCCGCAGGTGACGGCTTCGGAGAGCGTGACAGTACCGATGGTGCTGCCGGAGGCATTGACCACGGTGATCACGCTGTCTTGCGCCGCAAAACCGGTGGCCAGGAGGTAGGCACCGTCTTCAGCGGAAGCCGCCGCCGTGATGGCAGCCGCCACGACCGCACCGGCTTCGATGGTGGCTCCGGCCGCGATGGTGATGCTGGCGAAGTCTGCGACCGAGCCGGAAACGGTCAGTTTCCCGCTGACGGCGAGGATGGCCCCGCCGGTGATTGTGCAGAGATCGTGATAACCTTTGCCGCTGACTTTGGCCGCTGTCACATTGTCCAGAGCGATAGCGACCGAACCGGTCACCGTGAGTTGATAACCGCCGGTGATCTGGGCATTTTCATCGTACTGGACCCCGCCGTAGTCACCCGCAAAGATGCCGCCGTTGAAAGAGGAATCGCTGATGCTGACAGAGATATTGCCGATCAATTCGCTTTCTTCTTCCGCCGCGCCGCGGCCGGAGGCGTAGAATCCGGCGTAGGAGACCGTGTCGGTGATGGTGGCGGTGATGTTGCTTTCCTGATAGCTGACAAAACCGGTGAGGTAGATGGTGCCGTCACCGCCGGTGGTCTGACCGGCGTAACCGATGGTACTGCCGGAGATCGTCAGCGCGATATCGCCGAAGTGGCTGTAAGCATGATAGGAACCGGCCACGATAACGCCTTCCACCGTGGAGTTTGTGATGGTCACATTGGTTTTCTTCTGGGCGACATCAGCGGTATTCCGGTTGCTGCCGCCGATGACCCAGCCGGACAGCGACCAGTCGGAACGTCGGCTGCGCGCATCCAGATAGCTGTCGGTGATCGTTACGGTCGTTACGCCGCCTTCCATCCCGGAAGTCGAACCGCCCGCCTGGACCACACCGGTCACGGTGGAGCCGGTGACTTCGATCGTCACATCGCCATGGATATCACTGCCGACCGAATAACCGCCGCCGTAAAGCAGATAAACCTGACTGTTTTTGACCGAGAGAAGGGTATTGCCGTAGATTTCGCCGCCGTAGTTGCCTGCCCACACCCCGCTGTTGGCGCCGTTGTAGGTTACGCCTTCGAGGTTGACGGTAATATTGCCGTTGACCGTGCCGCTGTAGTTGCCGCCGTAGATGTAATGATCGATCTGGCCGCCGGTGTAGGTGAGGGTCAGATTGCCTTCACGCGCCACGACTTTGTTGCCGGGACCGATGTTTTTGATCGAACCGTTGCAGAAGCGACCGGCAATGGTGCCGCCGGAGATCGTGGTGATCACATCGCCGGTGTGCGCCCCCTGATAGCCGCCTGCAAAGTAGTTGCTGCCGCCGGCGTTGGAAAAATAACCGCCGGAGATGTTGATATAGGCATTACCGATCAGTTCGGACTGGGCGGTACCGGCCGCGCCGTAAAACGAATTCCAGATGGTGCCGCCGGAAACATTGATGTGAATATCCCCCGTAAGCGAGGAGGCCACATTGTTGCCGCCCATGATCTGGGCAACGGTCCCGCCGGTCATATTGATCGTGGAGGTGCTGGTGACGATATTGACACCAGCCACACAGGTACCGGCACAGAGTTTGTAGGTGGCACCGGATTTCATATTGATAACGGCCGCCGAGGGCGCAGATTTTGCCATGGCGTACTGGATCTGGTTGACCCCGTCCGGCTGCACATAGCCATCGATGTTGAGGGTAAAAAGCCCTTGTGTGACAGATTCGTTGTAACCGGTACCGCAGACGCCGCCGGCATTGTTCATGCGTCCGCTCAACAGGTTGATCGTGACATTGCCGATCGTACCCGCACCAGCCGTGCCGCCCGCGCCGCCGTAGATGCAGTTGACGGTGCCGCCATCAAGGGTAAAGGTGATATCCCCGGCATTGACAGCATCTGTTTTGGTGCCGAGGTAGAAGACGCGGACATACGCGCCATTCTGCATCACGGCAGAAACGTTTTCGTTGTTCCACATATAATCCATGGCGCCGCCATTGAAATACAGTATCGCGGAAGATCCGAGTTCTTTTGCTTTGGCAACACCGGCCGCCGCATCGGCAACTTCGTATTGAATTCCATTATAAAGCACATAATAATCAGCCATTTTTTCCCCCTTCTTTAAAAATAGTTGCTGTGGGTGAAATACTTGAATTACGGTCCCCCTGCCGGATGGTTGGTATTTCCTCCTCCTTTCTGATTATTTTTTTCCGGCCTTTTTTCCGGTTGTGTTTTCCGGTTTACTGTGGTTCAGCAGCAGCGAACAGCCCTGCAGGATCCGCTGCGCCGGAGCTCCGGGTGTGATCGACCGCCGGAATGCTTCGTCCAGCGCGGCGCGTCCCAGCCGGTGCCAATCGGTGGTGATAGCATCGCATTTCATCAGCGCCCCCTCCGGCAGAATGTACGCTTTGCCATCGAGCGACAGCGCGTGATGACCGGCGGCAAAATCCCGGTTGTACCGCTTCTGGTATTCCCTGGCAAAACGGTCGTAGCCGGTGCCGCCCGAAAACCACCAGCCGTGGGCGGGATCATCGTCGTCGTATGCCGTTTCTTCGTCATAAGTGCCGAGCCGCTGCCAGGTCCGGATCATGATATCCCGGCGTTCACTGTGCAGCGGATCGATCGCATTGCTCTGCAAATGCAGATGCCGCACCCCGCGGGCGCAAAAATGTTGTACGGCCCGCTCCGCCGCATCAAACGGATCCAGACTCAAAAGCGAAACCCAGCCGTGGAACCCGGAACCCATTTCCACCCCCACCGCCGGACAGCAGCGCGGAACTTCGCGCAAATACCGGTCGTAACCACCAACCAGCAATAAAACATCGCTCATGTGGGCATAATTCGACAGCTTTTCCAGTGCATCATCCTGAAACCCCAGCAGCACCCACTGATCGATCCGGCAATCCGGCAATTCTGCCGCCCGCTCCACGATCCCCGCCACCACATGGGCGCAGTACGATTGCTGTATGTTCAACCCCTCGTGGATCACCGCGATCCGGGTCTTGCGGTCTTCCGCCGGACGCCGCCGGTTCAGCACATACGTGCCGGAACCATGCCGGATCTCAACTAGACCGCGTTCCGCCAGAATCTCCTGCACCTGCGCCGCCACTTTGCGCGAAACCCCAAACTGTTCCGCCAGCGTTCGCAGCGTCGGCAATGCCTGACCAGGCTGAAAACCGCCGCTGGCCAGCATGGATTCCAGATAGCGCAGCATCGGACCGCCCTTTTTTCCGTAGATGTCACTCATGGCAAGTATTTTCCTGTTAAATTGTCACCAAGTGTCACTATGTCACAATCTTAACATATTTTCTGAATTTCAAAAAAGCAAATGGTAAAAAAAGATTTTTTTGATTTTTTTCGATATGATTCTTCCTCCGCTTGCCAATATCGGCAGATTTGACGAAAAAAACGGCAGATCATGGAAATAAATTGCCCGCAAACACTCCTTTCCCGCTTTATTCTTTTCCCCTTTCTGACATTCTGATACCCCATGATTGTCACCCGGGAGTGAG
>JAFQLP010000169.1 GCA_017414565.1 Lentisphaeria bacterium
GGCAGAATCCGCCGGAGACGGCCGCGGCGGTTGATTTTCCCGCCGAAAGAGGTATATTATTCCAATCTATCCGGCCGCGGCAGACCGGGCCCGGTATGGCGGCAGAGTCGGAACAAAAGGAAGCAACCGGTTGAAAGGCATGTGGTGTATGGGCAGATCGTCTGGAAAACAGCATTGTTACAGTCTGATCGAACTGCTGGTCACGATTGTTGTGGTGGCGATCCTGGCCGCGCTGCTGCTGCCGGCGTCGAGGACATCCCAACAGCAGGCGAACGCTACGGCATGTGTAGCCAACCAGCGTCACTTGGCTCTGGCATACGCCATGTACAGCGATGACTGGAAATGCACGCCGCCGGTTTATGTGAACGGGACGCGCTGGATGTCGCTGCTGGCAAGTTATGTGGATGCGGCCGATGGCGGGCTGGAGCAGATCTTTGTCTGTCCGGAAGACCGGCGGGCAGATGATATCCGGTTGGCGGCCGGCGGGAAAGAACGGCCGTTGAGTTACGGCATCAATCAGTGTTATCCCTCCCGGATGCCGGCGGATAACAGAAAATTGCTGCTGTGGTACGGTTTGGCCGCATCGCAGATCCGGAATCCGTCCCGATTTATCGTGTTGGCGGATGCCGGGAGTTATTACATCGGTACGACGATCGGGATCCCCCGGACAGGGATGCTGCCGCCGGATAAAGGCGGTGAATCCGGGATCGTGGAGGGATATTGCCAATATCTGGTATTCCGTCACGACCGGGTCCGGAAAGTGTTCAGTGCCGGGTTTGCCGACGGCCATGTGGAAAAATTGTTGTTTGATACAACGCCTTCGTCCTATTGGGATTACCTGGGCAAAGGCTACGGAGAGACCATCCGGTGAAAAAGATCGCATGGTTATTGATGGCCTGGCTGATGGCGGTTGCGGTCGCCGGAGCGGATCAAACAGCGGCGGAACCGTTGCGGGTCCTGTCGCTGTCGGCGGCGGCAACGGCTGTGCTGGATCAGTTGGGCGTGCCGCCGGTGGCCATTGACCGCTACGGTTTGACGGCTATGCCCGGCGGCCGGGCATTGGTGATCGGACGCGGCGAAGCGGTGTCGCGCGAAAAACTGCTGGAATGGAAAATCCAGTGTGCGGTTTTGTGGTATTATCAGCAGGAATCGGTCGAGCGGTTCCGGGCGCAGGGGATCCGTTGCGAAGTGATCCCGAAACTGCGGCTGGCGGATTATCCGGTATTGGTCCGGCGGATGGGCGAATTGACTGGACGGCAGGCGGCAGCGGATAAACTGGCAGCCGGATTCGAGGCGGAGATGGCCGCTTTGAGGGCGGCTCCGGCGGAGCGGCCGGTGCGGGTCTATTTTGAACTTTATACCCCGTGGAAAGGGGCGGGGCATGAATCGTATATGGGGGATTTGATCCGTTGTGCCGGCGGCAGAAGCATTTTGCCGGAAAGCGGATTGTCCAGTCCGGAGTTTGTGGTGAAAGCCGCTCCGGAGGTTATTTTTTATGTGGAAGGCTTCGGCGATGCGGCAGAAATTGCCGCCCGGCCGGGAATGGCAGCAGTGCCTGCCGTGAAAAAACAACGGATTATTCCGGTTCCCCGGAAATGGGTCGTGGAAGGCGTGGACCCCGCCGCCGCGATCGGATTTTTGCGGGCCGGGATCAGAGACAGGTAGAAAATGGCTTTTTACCGGATTACATGGAATGAGAAGTATGATTTTGCCACCCTGCATAACTGGGGGTGTACATTCCGTTGTCCCTATTGCAGTTACAAACTACGCAGCGGGGCCGATGGCCGTCCCGGTTTCGCCGAGCCGAAACCGGCGCAGTTTCTGACGGTGGACGAACAGAAGGAGTGTTTGCGCCGCATTCGCCCCGGCAAGATCTATTTTATGGGCGGCGAACCGACGGTGGCAAAGGAACTCGATGAAATGGTGGCTTTTGCCAAGTTGGAACTGGGATCGGAGACCCGGCTCGGGCACACCAACGGGAGCCGTCTGGCGGTGCCGCATCTGGACAGTGCCAATGTCGGATTCAAGGCGTGGAGTGAAGATCTGCATTGGCAGATCACCGGCCGTCCCAAAAGTCTGATCTATGACAATTTCAGCCGGGCTTTTGACAGCGGTATGCAGTTGGCCGCCAACATGGTCTTTATTCCGGGGCTAGTGGGGCTGGACGAAATGGAGGGGCTGCTGCGGTATCTTTCGTCCATGGATCGCGGGATACCGTTTCATATCGACGGCTACATCCCGATCCCCGGCCAGCCGTGGCAGCGGCCCACCGACGATGAAATGGCCGCGGCGTATCAGTTGGCCGCCAGTTATTTGGATCAGGTGAAATTTTCCCATCTGACCCAGCAGCAGGCATTGGATTTGAGTGCCCGGGACGACCGTTTCAAAGTCCAGATCGTGGCCGGAGTGTAGGGATGAAAACCGGATGGGGCAGTCTGCTGCCGGTGCTGGCGTTGCCGGTGCTGCTGGTGCCGGTATCGTGGGGACTGGGCGCAGGTGAATGCGGGTTCCGGGAGATTTTTGCCCTCCTGACCGGCGGCGATGTGCCGGAAAGCACCCGGGCGATCCTGTTGGAGATCCGGCTGCCGCGGGTGGTGGCGGCCCTGCTTGCCGGGGGGATGCTGGCGGCCGCCGGTGCCGCCGGTCAGAATCTGTTCCGCAATGATCTGGCATCGCCGCATGTGTTGGGGGTGGTCAATGCGGCGGCTCTGGGCGCGATCGCCGGGGTGTTTCTGAACAGTTGGCTGATCGTGCCGCTGGCGTTGTGTGCCGGGGTCGGGTCGATCCTGCTGCTCTTTTGGATCGGCGGCAGAAAAAACTGGGATGGAGCCACCTTGATCCTGGCCGGGATCGCGGTCAATGCGTTTGCGTCGGCGGCGACCTCCGGGGCGTTGTATCTGGCGGATGAAAGATTGCAGTCGCTGGTGTTCTGGCTGTTGGGCGGATTCTGGCGCATTACCTGGCAGAGTGTCATTCTGCTGGCCGGGGCGGCGGTCATCGGTTGGGGCGGGCTTTGGGTCTGCCGCCGGGAAATGGATGTGTTGCTGCTCGGGGACCGGGGGGCGGCATTGTCCGGGGTGCGGCTGAAAACGGTGAAGCCGTTGGTGATGTTTTGCATGGCCCTGCTGACGGCGGCGGTGGTCAGTTGTTGCGGGGTGATCGGATTTGTCGGGCTGGCGGTCCCGCACATGGTGCGGCGTTTCGGCGGGGCATCGTTCAGCAGATTGCTGCCGCTGGTGATCCCGGCCGGCGGTGGATTGCTGCTGGCGGCGGACATTCCGGCGCGTCTGGCGATGGCTCCGCAGGAGATCCCGGTGGGTATCCTGACGGCATTGGTCGGCGGTCCGTTTTTCTTTTATCTGCTGTTGCGGAAAACGGGAGGCGGTCATGATTGAACTGCGTCAGGTCGCATTTTCCTACGGCAGCAGCGAGGTGTTCAGCAATGTGTCACTGCGGTTTGAAGCGGGATCGTTTTACGGTATTTTCGGGCCGAATGGCGGCGGCAAAAGCACGCTGCTCAAACTGATGACCGGTGAATTGATGCCATCATCGGGCGAAGTCCTGCCCCGGCCGGTCAGCAGTATGGATCGGGCCCGGATGATCGCACTGGTGGAGCAGGAATTGCCGAACCGTCTGCCTTTGACGGTGCGGGAGACCGTGGCACTCGGTCGTTACCCGTGGGGGCGGGCGGCGGTGGTCGATGCGGTTGTCGGCCGGGCATTGGAGGCGTTGGATTTGACGGATCTGGCGGCGCGGCCGTATGCGGCTTTGAGCGGCGGCGAAAAACAGAAGGTCATGCTGGCCCGGGCATTGGCCCAGGATACGCCGGTGATCCTGCTGGATGAACCGGCCAGTGCGCTGGACCCCGGCTACCGCCAACGGTTTTATCAATTGCTGCGGACATGTGCCGACAACGGCAAATGCGTGATCATGGTTTCGCACGATCTTTTTCTTGCACCGCCTTGGCTGGATCAGGCGATCCTGCTGTACCGGGGCAGGGTATGCGGCAGCGGTGCGCCGGCGCAGGTGTTGTCCGGGGAATGCTGCCGGGAGGCTTTCGGGCTCCGGGATGGGGGCGGATTTCCGGTCCCGGGGGTGTGGCAGGGATGAAAACAGGTATTATCCCTGCGGAAATGCTCTTGCATAATGCTCCGGTGTGCTTTATATTCTCCGGGAGGATGTTTTGTCGGTTGGACCGATGGTATGGCAGAAAGGAGACCGGAAGATGAAAGATCAGATCATTTTGTGGGAAGCGCATCGTGGCGGCGGCGGCGGATTTGAAATGCCGGAAAGTTGTCCGTTGTCATTTGAGTACGGGTGGCTGCTGGGCGGACGGCCGGAAGCCGATGTGAATATGACCAGAGACGGTGTGATCATTTCGATCCACGATCCCACGCTTGACCGCACCGGCCGGAATCTGCCGGACGAAGTCAAAGGCGTACCGGTCAGCGAACTGACCTACGAGCAGATCCGCCGCTGTGAGATCGGCTGGGATGAATATCCCGGACAGCGGGTGCCGACCATGGCGGAACTGTTCACCCGGCTGCAGGAGTATCCGGACCGCCACATGATCATCGACTACAAACGGGTCCCGTTGGAACTGTTGGCGGATCTGATCCGGGAATACGGGGTGGGGCCGCAGATCACCTTTGCCTGCTGTGACCGGCAGATGTGCCGCCGGATGAAAGACCTGGTGCCGGAGATCCGGACCAAGAACTGGTTGGGTCTTGATACCATCATGGACCAGTTTGCGGTTTTGAAAGAAGAACGGTTTGAAGGGATCACCGAAGTCCAGCTGCATTTGTACGATCAGGAGGACCGCCGTTTCGGCTGGCGGTATCATCTGCCGCCGGATTTTGTCCGCCGGGCGCTGGCGGAGGCCGGGGAATATGATGTGCTGGTGCAGGCTCTGCCGTGGCAATTCGAGCCGGAAGATCTGGTGGCGGTGCTGGATCTCGGGGTGCGGTCGTTTGCGGTCGATTTCCCCAACAAATTCCTCAAGGTGTGCGCTGCCTATTTTGCGCGTCAGTGGTGTGAATAATACCGCAGGATGCGGTGATATGTCATAAAATCTGCTGTTTTTTTGCGGCCGCGGGTTGCTTTTTGTGCGGCTTTATGGCATATTACACAGATGACTGTACCGTATGGGAAAAAATAAAATCAAGGAGAGTGTGCGTATTATGGCAACACAGGAAGCGTCCCCCCAGGGGACATCGCAAAAAATTTGGCGGGTCGGTACGCTGACCTACACTTTTGCCGGTTTGGTGGCTCTGTTCTGCTGGTTGCTCGGCGGGGATTTCGCCTGGGCCATGAAGGACCGTGCGGTCGGCCCCGCGGCAACATTGCTGATCCGGACCTTCGGGGTATCGGACCTGGTGTATTCGCTGATCATTATCGCGTTCCCGAATTTCACCAACATCTTTCTGATGCCGACGATCAGTTACATTTCGGACCGGCACCGCGGCCGGTTCGGGCGTCGTATCCCGTTCCTGGCGTTCACCACGCCGTTCATCGTGGTCGGTGCCTGCGGTCTGGGGTTTTCCCCCATGCTCGGCCGGATGCTTTCAACGGCCTGCGGCGGTCCCGAGGTGCTGTCGGTCAATCTGGCCAGCCTGATCTTTTTCGGTGTGTTCTGGGTGTTTCTTGACTTCGGTCAGACCATGGCCGGTGCGCTTTCCGGCGCGTTGATCAACGACGTGGTCCCGCAGGAAATGCTGGGGCGGTTCTTCGGGTTGTTCCGGGCGATCAGCCTGCTGGCCGGGGTGTTGTTCAACTATTTCCTGCTCGGTATGGTGGAAGAAAACTTCATGCTGATCTTCCTCGGTGCCGGTTTGCTGTATGGTGTCGGGCTGTGCGCTCTCTGTTTGAAAGTCAAAGAAGGCCAGTATCCGCCGCCGCCGCTGCCGCCGGAAGGCCAGAAGGGGGCTGCGCTGATCTTTACCCCGATCCTGACCTATTTCCGTCAGAGTTTCTCGAATCCCTATTACCGGCTGGTCATTTGCGCGATGGTATTCGCCGGTATGGCGGCGGCACCGTTCAACATGTTCGCCATCCTCTACGCCAAGAGTCTGAATGTGGACATGGGGGTGTACGGCAAAGTCTGTGCTTTCACTTTCTTCTGCTCCTTTGTTTTGAGCTTCTTCCTGGGGGTGCTGGTGGACCGTTTCCATCCGCTGCGGACAACGATCGGTGCGCTCGTGCTGTATTTGCTCTCCATGGCGGCCGGGCTGTTTGTTGTGGGCGATCAGAAGACCTATCTGATCATTCTTTTCCTGCACTGCCTGCTGTCGGGTGTCTATTTCACGGTGGTTTCTTCGTTGCCCATGCGGCTTTTCCCGCGGTCGCTCTTTGCCCAGTTCAATTCCGCGCTGGCCATGATCCTGGCGATCGCCAACGTGCTGTTGGGTCCGTTGTTCGGCTACATCCTCGACTGCACGGGTAAAAATTACCGCATTGTTTTCCTGTTCGGCATCATCATGACGCTGACCGGTATCGGGCTGCTGCTGCTGGTTTATCGCCGGTTCATCCAGCTCGGCGGTGACAAAGCCTACAATCCGCCGAATCCGACGGCGGAATAACCGCAGACCGTTTCTTTCAGGCAGCACCGGGATTTCCCGGTGCTGCTTTTTTTTATCTCTGCGGCGAAAAAAGGGGCTGTTGCCAAACCTCAAAAAAGGTGAGCAACAGCCTCGTTTGTCTGTTCCGGGTCGGGGTGACAGCCCCGCCGGACCCGGGACGGATGATCCGTCAGCGGTATTTCGGCAGCATGTCTCCGTGTGCCTTGATCAGATCGTTGCACAGGGAAACGATGTCGTCGATCGACAATTCCGAAGCGGTATGCGGGTCCAGCATGGCCGCCTGATAGATATGTTCTTTTTTCTGCGTCAATGCCGCTTCGATGGTCAGCAGCTGGACATTGATATTGGTCATATTCATAGCGGCGCACTGCACCGGCAGACGGCCGACATGGGTCCCCTGGACGCCATTGCCATCGACCAGACACGGCACTTCCACCACCGCATCGGCGGGCAGGTTTTCGATGAAACCGTGGTTCAGCACATTGCCGCCAATCTGATACGGATGGTTGGTGACGATCGCATTCATGATGCCAGAACCGTATTCGCGGGTCAGTTTGTGGGTGATATTGCCATCCTGCAGCAGTTCCTGATACTGCTTTTTCCAACGGGCGATCTGATTGATACAGCGGCGCGGGTATTCATCCAGCGGGATCCCGAATTCGCGGACCAGTTCCGGATATTTGTCCTTGATCCAGAATGCCGCGTATTCCGCATTGTGTTCGCTCGATTCCGTAACATAATAACCGAATTTGTTGAGCATTTCCAGCCGCACCAGATTGGCCCCGCATTCTTCCGGTTTCTCCAGTTTGCCGCGGTTCTGTTTGACAAATTTCGCCGCTTCTTTCCGGATTCGGGGATAGATGTCCTTGCCGTCTTTGGTGATTTCCAGAAGCCACGCCATGTGATTGATCCCCGCCACTTTGCAACGGTAGCCCAGATCGTTCAGCGAAATCCCCTGGTTATACTGTTCCACAAAGTTTTCATAGTTCAAACTGTAAAGCAGCGAGTCCGCCACCACCTGGACACTGTGACAAAGCCCCACCGTTTTGATCGAGGTGGCCCGGAGCATCGCCCCGGTCAGCATTGCCATCGGATTGGTGTAATTCAGAAACCAGGCATTGGGACATACTTCTTCCATATCCCGGGCAAAATCCAGCATCACCGGGATCGTCCGCAGCCCGCGGAATATCCCCCCGATTCCCAGCGTGTCCGCGATCGTCTGCCGCAGACCGTATTTCTTGGGGATCTCAAAATCGATCACCGTCGAAGGTTCATACCCGCCAACCTGGATGGCATTCACCACAAATGTCGCATTTTTCAACGCCTTTTTACGGTTCGCCACCCCAAGGTATCCCGTGATCTTCATCCGGTTCTGATTGATGTTTTTATTCAGGTTTTCCAACAGCATCAGTGACTCTTTCAGCCGGTCGCCGTCAATATCGTACAACGCCACTTCCGCATCCTGCAACGCTTCGCGGAACATGCAGTCCCCGATGATGTTTTTGGCAAACACCGAACTCCCTGCACCCATAAACACAATTTTGGCCATGATTCGTTTCCCCGTATTTTTTCCCTTTTATCTGCCCTTCGCAGCCACTCCCGATAACTATACATTATCTTCTCCAAAATACAAGGTGGCGTGGCCACTTCAGAATAAGGCTGTTGCTCCGTTGTCGCAACAGCAGGCCGCGTGTCGGGTGGCGTGGGTGGCGTGGCCACTTCAGAATATGGCTGTTGCTCCGTTGCCGCAACAGCAGGCCGCGCGGGCCGTGCGACTGGCTTGACCGGAAGATGTTTAAAATAAGTACGCCCGCCGTGTGGCGGGCGCGTATCAGGCCGTGCCGCAGCTCTCAACGCCGCTTCACGGTCCCTGTTTCAGCGTATCGCTTCTGGTTTATTCCATTTCCTGGAGCGCAGCCTTGCGGCTCAAACGGATCTTGCCGCTCTGGTCGATGTCCAGCACCTTGACGGAGACAAAATCGCCTTCCTTGCAGATGTCGGAAACTTTGGCCACCCGGTAATCCGCCATTTCAGAAATGTGGAGCAGCCCGTCAACCCCCGGCAGGATTTCGACAAATGCACCGAAATCACGGATGGTGACAACTTTGCCGCGGTAGATCTTGCCGATTTCCGCTTCGGCAGTGGAGCCGAGGACGCGTTCTTTGGCCATTTCCAGGTGTTCCTTGTCGGCGGCCATGATCTTGACACAACCGCTGTCGTCCACATCAATGCTCGCACCGGTTTCATCGGTGATAGCGCGGATGTTCTTGCCGCCGGGGCCGATGAGCGCACCGATCTTTTCCGGATTGATCTGGACAACTTCCATGCGCGGCGCACGCGGGCTGATTTCCGCACGCGGCTTGTCGATGCAGGCGGTGATCACATCCAGGATCTGGCTGCGCGCTTCCTTGTTGCGGACCATCGCTTCGCAAAGCAGGTCAATGGAGATGCCCGGAAGTTTGAGGTCCAACTGGAACCCGGTGATGCCGTCGGCCGTACCGCAGACCTTGAAGTCCATGTCGCCGAAGTGGTCTTCCGCACCGAGGATGTCGGTCAGAATGAGGTAATCTGCCCCGTCTTCCGAGGTGACCAGACCGCAGGAGATACCGGCAACCGGAGCCGTGATCGGAACCCCGGCATCCATCAAGGCCAGTGTGGCACCGCAGACCGACGCCATGGAGGTGGAGCCGTTGGAACTCATGATTTCGGAAACACAGCGGACAACATACGGGAAATCCTTCGGCACGACCTTGGAAACCGAGCGTTCCGCCAGATCCCCGTGACCGATCTCGCGGCGGCCCGGACCGCTGATGCGGCCGACTTCGCCCACGCTGTAGTTCGGGAAATTGTAGTGCAGATAGAACCGCTTGGTCGCCATGGTTTCGCCGGTGGTGATGGTATCGGTTTCCTGGGCATCTTTTTCGTTGCCGAGGGTCGCGATCACCATCGCCTGGGTTTCGCCGCGGCTGAACAGCGCACTGCCGTGGACCACCGGCAGCACCCCGACTTCCGCCGACAGCGGACGGAGCTGGGTAATGGTACGGCCATCGGGACGGTAGTGTTTGTTGAGGATCACCGAGCGGGTGGTGATCCGGACATAATCATCGAAACCTTTGGCGGTTTCCAGCGCAAAATCATCGTCGCTCATATCGGCAAACTGCGGACGGAGCGCGGCGCGGGCTTCGCTGAGCAGGGTATCGAGAACTTCGATGCGGTCCTGTTTGCCCGGTACGGTGCAGGCGGCCTCGATCCGGTCGGCGCAGAAATCTTCCAGGCCTTTCTGGAGGGCTTCCGGAACCAGATGCAGCACCGGCGTCTTTTTGGCTTTGCCGGCGCGGGCCTGCAGTTCCGTCTGGGCGGCACACTGGATCTTGACGATCTCATTGGCCATGCGCATGGCTTCTTCCAGTTCGGCTTCGGTGCAGAACTGGGCTTCGCCCTCGATCATGATCACTTTGTCCGGCAGACCGGCATAGATCAGGTCGATGGTGCTCTGTTTCATTTCTTCGTTGGTCGGGTTGGCGACCAGCACGCCATTGACTTTACCGATCCGGACCGCACCGATCGGGCCCTGGAACGGCAGGTCGGAAAGAACCAGCGCGGCCGAGGAGCCGAGCATGGCCAGCACATCGGGTTCATTCACGCCATCGGCACTGAGCAGCAGGCACTGGACCTGGATTTCGTCGAAAAAGCCTTTCGGGAAAAGCGGACGGAGCGGACGGTCGGTCACGCGGCAGGTCAGGATCTCTTTTTCGGTGGGGCGGCCTTCGCGCTTGATGTAGCCGCCCGGGAATTTACCGGCAGCACTGTACTTTTCGCGGTAATCGACCTGCAGTGCGAGGAAATCGGTGCCGGGTTTCGCCGGGCCGGAGCAGACGCAGCAGAGGACGATGGTGTCACCGAGACGGACGAGACACGAACCGTTGGCCAGATTGGCGACTTTGCCGGTCGAGATCTCGATGTTTTTTCCTTCCGCGATCTGGAAGGAGATTTTCTGTTCAGCCATTTGTTTTTTTCCTTGTTTTGGGGTTAGCTGATGACTAAATGACGATCGGAAAATCCCCGGAACCTGCGGCGGAATCGCGGTATCGATTCCCGAAACACCGGTTTCAGACCCCGATATCGCAGAATTCCACGGAGATCCGGGCACAATGCGACCGTCCCTCGATGTAATAATATACACGGCAACTGCATGTAAATCAATGTCTGTCCGGTAAAAAATGCGTTTTCCGGAGATTTCCACGCCGGAAACTGGAAAAATCGCGGCAAAGCGGGTATATTCCGGGGTACGCTGTTCATGGCCCCGCGGGAGAGGAAAACGAATGACACAACTGCTGATTCAAAATTGTTGGCTGGACGGCCGTCAGACCGATATCCTGATCGAAGGGAACCGGATCGCCCGGATCGCCACCGGGATCGAGGCTCCCGGTGCAGACCGGATGGATGCCGGCGGGATGGCCGCCATGCCGCCGTTTTACAACACCCACAACCATCTGGCCATGTCGCTCCTGCGCGGCTATGCCGATGATATGGAACTTTTTACCTGGCTCAACGATCATATCTGGCCGCTGGAGGCCACGCTGACACCCGGCGATGTTTACATCGGTACCCGGCTGGCTCTGCTCGAAATGATCCGCGGCGGAACGGTTTTTTTCAACGATATGTACTGGTTTCAGGAGGCCGCCTGGCGGGCCGCCGTTGAAATGGGGGTGCGCGGGTGCATCGGTCTGCTCTACATCTGCGGACCGGATGGCCGGGTGCGCGAACAGACCCGGGCCGGAAACGATATGGTCCGGGAACTGGCCGGGACCGGAGACGGCCGGATCCGGCTGGCCCACGCGCCCCACGCCGTTTACACCGTGCCGCCGGCGATGCTGGAAACGATCGCCGCTGAAGCGGCGGCAGACGGGCTGCCCATCCACATCCATTGCAGCGAAACGGAGCGCGAGAATCTCGATTGCCGGAAACAGTACGGCGTGTCTCCGGCGGCTCTGCTCGACCGTTGCGGCCTGCTGGGGGAACGGACCGTGCTGGCCCATGCGGTACATCTTGACCGGGACGATATGGCGCTGTTGAAAGAACGGCGGGCGGTGATTTCCCATTGTCCCTGTTCCAATCTGAAACTGACCAGCGGATTGTTCCGGTATCAGCCGGTGGTGGAGGAACACGGCATCCGTTTCACCATCGGTACCGACGGCTGCGCTTCCAGCAACAATCTGTCCATGTTGGAGGCTATGAAATTTGCCGCCCTGCTCGCCAAACAGGAATCCGGCGATCCGGCGGTTGCGCCATGCCGGGATATTTTCCGGGCGGCGACCCGCAACGGGGCCGGGGCATTCGGTATCGATGCGGGGATCATTGCCGAGGGAAAACTGGCGGATCTGATGCTGGTCAACCGGCACGATCCGATGATGGTGGCGGATTTCGATGTGATCTCCAATCTGGTGTATTCCGCCGATACTTCGGTGATCGACACCGTGATCTGCAATGGCCGGGTACTGATGCGGAACCGTCAGGTGGACGGCGAAGAAGAGATCATCCGCGAGGCCCGCGCCTGGTGTGCATCCCGGCGTCGGAAATAACCGTTTTGTGCCGCCGGAAAAGCGCGGCAAACACCCGCAGGGAATCCCGCAGGGGGTGGAAATGACTGCCCCGGTTGTTCCGGTGGTAGATCACCCGGATCGGATGTTCCCGGAGCGGATACCCCAGTTGCGGAGCCGCGATCAGTACGGCCAGTTCAAATTCGTATCGGTCGCCGGGGAGGGTGGTCAGCCACGCCGCCAGTTCCGCCGGAATGCCCCGCAGTCCGGTCTGGGTGTCGGCGATTTTCCGGCCGGTGAACAGGCGGAAGATCAGGCGCATGGGCAGGTTGCCCAGACGGCTTTTCAGCGGTACCCCCGCTCCGTTGAAGGCGCGGCTGCCCAGATGGATGGCGGCGGGATCGGCGATGACGGCCCGTCCGATGGCAAGAATATCCGCGACCGCATGTTGTCCGTCGGCGTCGGCGGTGACGATACCGCTGATCTCCGGATGATTTTCGGCGATCCAGGCAAACGCCGTCCGGAGTGCCGCCCCTTTGCCCCGGTTTTTTTCGTGCCGGAGGAGCCGGACCGACGGGATTTGCCGGGCCGCTTCAAACAGCGGATGAAAAACCGGACTGCTGCCGTCATCCACCAGCAGGACCGGATGATCGGTGGCGGCCGTCAATTCCCGCAATAACGGCAGCAGCGCGGCATCCGGCTGGTACACCGGGATCACAAAAATGAGGGTGTCCGCGGGCATCCGGGGTCACGCTCCCAGCGGCCGGAGACGGCCGTCAAACAGTTCATAGGCACTGTCGGCGGACCGGGCGATCTCCGGATTGTGGGTGATCATGATGATCGCACGGTCCGGATCATTGTCGCGCAGATCGCGGAAAAGAGCCAGGATCTCTTCGCCGGTATGCAGATCCAGATTGCCGGTCGGTTCATCGGTCAGCAGCAGATCCGGATCGTTGATCAGAGCCCGGGCAATGGCGGCCCGCTGCTGTTCCCCGCCGGAAAGTTCCGGTGCGCGGTGCTTCAAACGGCCGCTCAAACCGAGCCGGTCGAGCCATTGACGGGCTTTTTTCTCCGCCTCCCGGCGGGAGGTCCCGGCCATCAACGCCGGCAGGACGGTGTTTTCAAGAACATTCAATTCCGGCAGCAGGCAGTAGGATTGGAAAACAAAGCCGATTTTGCGGTTGCGGAACCGGGCCGCCTCCCGGGCGGAAAACCGGGCATAATCGTACCCGACCGCCCGGATCGTGCCGCGATCGGGGCGTTCCAGCAGGCCGGCCATGTTGAGCAATGTGGTTTTACCGCTGCCGGAAGCCCCGACGATCACGGCCCATTCCCCGCGGTGGACCTGCCAGTTGATTTCTTTGATCACCTCGATCGTATTGTTGCCGAGCCGGTAATTTTTGGAAATACCGGACATTTCAAGGATCAGACCGTCATTCATAGCGCAATGCTCCTGCCGGGGCGAGGCGCGCCGCCCGGATCGCCGGGATCACGGCCCCGATGGTACATAATAGGATGGACGAAAAAATGATGATGCAGACATCTTCCGGCACGATGTGGGCCGGCAGTTCATTGAAGTAGTAGAATTCTTTGGGAAACAGATCGTGACCCGTCCAGCGGGCCGTTGCCGCCAGGATATCATTGCGGAAATAGAGGACCGTGCCGCCCAGCAGGGGCCCCAGCAGGGAACCGGCCACACCGACCAGAAATCCCTGCCACAGAAAGACCCGCATGACCATGCCGTCGGTGGCTCCGATGGCTTTCAGGATGCCGATTTCTCTGGTTTTCTGATAGACCGATGTGATCAGGGTGTTGGCAATGCTGAAGGCGGCTACCAGCACGATGAAGACCAGCAGGAAAAACATCATGTTTTTTTCCACCTGCAGTACGCCAAGCAACTGCTGGTTTTCGTCCATCCACGATGTCACCAGATAACCGGGCAGAGCCTGCCGCAGGGCCGCCATTTCGGTCTGCATCCGGAACGGATCTTTCACCCAGCCGTAGATCTGGGTCGCCGCACCGAGCGGAAGCCCGAGGAAATCAGCGGCATCATCACGGTCGATAAACAGCACCGACCGGTCAAAATCATATTTGCCGAAACTGTAAAACCCGGCAACCGTGAATTCCCCCGGCAGGTAGATCGACGCATCCGGATTCAATTCCACTCCGCCGTCTTTTTTCATGCGGACCAGTTTGCTCAACCGGTGCGGGGCATGGAGCAGGATCCGGTCGCCCAGCCGGAGCTGCCAGCGTTGGGCCATGTCGGTGCTGATAACCACCCGGTTGCCGGCCACATCGCTGTCGCCGCTCCGGATCATGCGGTCGAGCCGCAAATGTTTCTGCAAATCCCCGGTGGAGGCCCCGATGGCTATGATCCGGGCATCGAGCCGGTCCTGCATCTGCACGACGACCGGCGAAATCACCAGCGGCGCGGCTTCGGTGCCGCAGTCCCGTACTTTTTTCAGCACCGCTTCCGGCTGGTAAATGCAGCCGAGTCCGGTCCGGATGTGGAAATGGGCCTGGGTTTCCAGCAGTTTGGTCTTCATCAGATCGGTGAAGCCGGTCATGACGGCCAGTACGATGACCAGTACCGCCACCCCGAGCAGCACCCCCAGGATCGAGATCAGCGTGATGACGGAAACCGCATTGCGCCGGAGTTTCAGATATTTCAGAGCCAACAGCAGTGATGTGGACATGTGGTGTTCGGTTCCCTTCTACAAGATGGAGTTCAACATTTTTTCGGTTGCCCGGATCGCGGCGGCCAACTGGTCGCAGTCGATACCGGTCGTCCGGAGCGTCCGGTGCGGCCCCTGCTGCCAGGTGATGGTGGTTTCGACCAGCGCATCGGTTTTGCCGCCGGGGGGGATGCGGACTTCGTAGTCCGCCAGTTTCGGCATGGAAATACCGAGTTGGCGGAGAATGCGCCGCAATGCCCTGACAAAGGCATCGTAGCCGCCGGTGCCGGTGGCCTGGCCTTCGACCCGGTTGCCGTCAAATTCGACAGCCACATGCGCCCGGGGGCGTTTGCCGCTGCGGGTTTCGATGGAATATTCCCGGACCTTCAAACGGCATTGCACCGGGTGATTGAGAACATCGGCGATGATAAACGGCAGATCACTGGGCGCGACCTGTTTTTTCCGGTCGCCGAGCCGCACCACCGTTTCCAGCACTTCGTTCCGGGTGTCCGGGGTGAGATCGAGGCCGATTTCATCAAGATTTTTTTCAATGGAGGCGATCCCGGCCAATTTGCCGAGGGCGTAGGTGCGTTCCCGGCCGAAACGCTCCGGCAGGAGCGCGTTGACATACAGATCGCCTTTGTGATCCCCATCGGCGTGGACCCCGCAGGTATGGGTGAATACATCGGTGCCGGTGACCGGGGTGTTCCAGGCTCCGCGTTTGCCCGAAAACGTCTGCACCATTTCGGCGGCCCGGATCAACAGTTTTTCCACGATCCGGGTGTGCCGCCCGGTGTGATCGGCCAGCCCCACCGCCATCTGCGCCAGCGGTTGATTGCCGGCCCGTTCCCCGAGACCGTTGATGGTCGCGTGCAGCCCGGAAACGCCCGCTCTGGCCGCCGCCAGACTGTTGGCTGTGGCCAGACCGTAATCGTTGTGGGCGTGAAAATCGTACCGGAAAGAGGGAAATTCCTCCATCAGCCACTCCAGGTAACGGGTGGTGGCCTCCGGTGTCAGCAGGCCGAGGGTATCGGGCAGCATCAGCCGGGCGATCGGCAGGCCCTCCAGAGCCTTCAGAAAACCGTGGACATAACCGAATGAATGCTGCATCCCGTTGGACCAGTCTTCCAGATAAAGATTGACGGTAAACCCGCGCTCCGCGGCATGGCGGATCTCGCGGGCGGTTTCTTCGTAATGCTGACGCGGGGTTCGGCGGAGCTGCACCCGGCAGTGCTGTTCGGAGCCTTTGGCCAGAAAATTGATCACGCGGACCCGGTTGCGGTCGGCCCAGTCGATGGAGCGGCCGTTGTCGATGAAACCCAACAGTTCCACCGAATCGGCAAAGCCGCGCGGAATGGCCCAGTCGAGGATGGCGGCAACGGATTCGGATTCGCCGTCGGAAACCCGCGCGGACCCGATTTCGATCCGGTCAACCCGCAGTTGGCCCAGCAGAAAACGGGCGAGCTGCAATTTTTCCGCCGGGGAAAAAGAAACGCCGGGCGTTTGTTCCCCGTCCCGCAGCGTGGTATCGAGTATTTCAACTGGATTGGCCGAGTTTCCGGTCCGCATTTTGTTTTTCTCCATTCAGGTGTGACTGCATAAGATACACTGGAGTACGGGGTTTTTCAAGTTTTCATCAGGAATACCCGCAGTGCCGCTTGAAAAAGAACCATATCTATACTATATTTAAAAGTGTAATTGTTCAGGAAAACAGGGTTTTCCGGCGTTTCCGCGTGATCGGTGCCGGATGAGAGAAAAAAGGAGCATAATGAGCGAAGAAACCATCAATCCGGCGGCCGCAGCTGCCGGTGCCAACGAGTATTCTGCCAGCAAGATCACCGTGCTGGAGGGGTTGGAAGCGGTGCGGATGCGTCCGTCGATGTACATCGGCGATACCGGCAGCCGCGGACTGCACCATCTGGTGTACGAAGTTGTCGACAACAGTATCGACGAAGCGTTGGCGGGGTATGCCAGCCATATTCAGGTGGTCATCCACCGCGACAATTCGATCACCGTGATCGACGATGGCCGCGGTATTCCGGTGGACCTGCACGAGGGCGAACAGAAACCGGCCGTTGAGGTGGTGTTGACCATTCTCCATGCCGGTGGTAAATTCGACCACAACGCCTACAAAGTTTCCGGCGGTCTCCACGGGGTCGGTGTTTCCTGCGTTAACGCTTTGAGCGTCCGCACCGTGGTGGAGATCTTCCGCGACGGCAAAGCCTACCGCATCGCCTTTGAACGCGGCAATACCACGGAGCCTCTGGTGTGCCTGGGGGCCACGGACAAGCGGGGGACCAAAGTCACCTTCAAGCCGGACAGCGAGATCTTCAGCGAATCGGTGTATTCGTGGGATACGCTGGCCAACCGGCTCCGGGAGCTGGCGTTTCTCAACAGCGGTATCACCATTTCCCTGACCGATGAACGGGGTGAAGAACTGCGCAGTGAAACATTCCGCTACGAGGGCGGCATCCGCGAGTTTGTGGCGTTTCTGAACACCAACAAGCAGACGATCACGCCGGTCATCTATTTCCATCGTGAACGCGACGGGATCGATGTGGAAGTGGCCATGCAGTACAACGAATCCTATCAGGAAACCTACCTGACGTTCACCAACAACATCAACACCATCGAGGGCGGTACGCACCTGACCGGTTTCCAGACCGCGCTGACCCGCACCATCAACAATTACGCCAAAAATATCGTCAAAAACGACAAAGTCAGCGGGGCCGATACCCGCGAAGGCCTGGTGTATGTCATCAGTGTCAAGGTGCCGGACCCGCAGTTTGAAGGGCAGACCAAAACCAAACTGGGCAATGGCGAAGTCCGCGGTATCGTTGACTCGGTCATTACCGAGGAACTGGGCGATTATCTGGAACAGCACCCCACCGAAGGCAAGCAGATCGTTGACAAGGCTCTGACCGCATCCCGTGCCCGGGAGGCGGCCCGCAAGGCCCGGGAGCTGGTGCAGCGCAAAGGCGCGCTGGACGGTTTCGCGCTGCCCGGTAAACTGGCCGACTGCGCCAGCCGCGATCCTGCCAGTTGCGAACTTTATATCGTTGAGGGTGACTCCGCCGGCGGCTCCGCCAAAAAAGGCCGGAACAGCAAATTTCAGGCGATCCTGCCGATCCGCGGCAAAATCATCAACGTGGAAAAGGCCCGGATCGACCGCGTTCTCAACAACGCCGAAGTCCAGTCGCTGATCGCCGCTATCGGGTGCGGTTTCGGCACCGATAATTTCGATCTTGCCAAGGCGCGTTATCACCGCATCGTCATTATGACCGACGCCGACGTGGACGGTTCCCATATCCGTACGCTGCTGCTGACATTCTTCTTCCGACAGATGCCGCAGTTGATCGAAGCCGGGTATGTCTACATTGCGCGGCCGCCGCTGTTCAAGGTCACGCGCCGCAAGAACGAGCGGTACATCGACACCGAAGAACAGCTCGACCGTTATCTGGTCGTGCTGGGCAGCGAAGATCTGGATGTGCGGGATGCCGCCGGCAATCCGGTTCCCGTTTCTGCGATCCAGGAATTGATCGAATTGTACACCAGTGCTTCGGGGATCGCCGCCGGTCTGCGCCGTATCGGGATCGATCCGATGGATTATTTCAGCCGTTGCCGCGACGGGCATTTCCCGACGGCCCGGATCAATGTCCGGGAAAAAGACGGTACCATTACCACGCATTATGTTTATTCTTCGCAGGAGGAAGCCGATTTCCTGCGCAGTGACGAAAATGGCGGCGAGGCGGAAAATAACGAAGGGCGCGGGCATCATTTCGATGTGACCGGTATCCTGGAAGCACAGGAGGCCAACGGGCTGTTCGATGGGCTGGCGGCGCACGGCATTGCGCCGGAACGGGTTTTTGCCGATGGCGCATTGCTGTTCAAAGTCACCGGTGCCGATCATGTGGAATCGGAAGCCTGTTCGCTCCGCAGTCTCTTTGAGGCGATCCGCAAGAACGGCAGCAACGGGCTCCGCATCCAGCGTTACAAAGGTCTCGGTGAAATGGACTCGAAACAGTTGTTTGAGACCACCATGGACCCGGCCCGCCGGCGGATGATCCGCGTGACCATGCAGGATGCCATCGAGGCGGACCGTATTTTCACCCTGCTGATGGGCGATGTGGTCGAGCCGCGGCGCGCCTATATCGAAAAATACGCGGCAGGTGTCAAGGATCTGGACATTTAAGTTTGAATTTCGCACGGGCACACATCATTTGAAAGGAGAGGATCATGGCAGCGGAAAAGCGTGACAGCAGCACCATTGATAAAGATAAAAATCTGGAGATCGCGATCAGTCAGATCGAAAAGCAGTTCGGCAAAGGTTCCATCATGCGGCTCGGCGATACCGGGTCGCTGGCCGGCGATGTGCCGGTGATCAGTACCGGCAGTATCGCGCTTGATATGGCTCTGGGGATCGGCGGACTGCCGGCGGGCCGGATCATTGAGATCTACGGGCCGGAATCCTCCGGCAAAACCACGCTGTGTCTGCATGTGATTGCCAATGCCCAGGCCAAAGGCGGCCGTTGTGCGATCATCGACGCGGAACACGCCATTGATCCTGCATACGCGGCACGGATCGGCGTGAAGGTGGATGAATTGCTGGTGTCGCAGCCGGATTGCGGGGAGGATGCGCTGAATATTGCCGATGCGCTGGTCCGCAGCAATTCGATCGATGTGCTGGTCATCGACTCGGTGGCGGCGTTGGTGCCGAAAGCGGAAATCGAAGGTCAGATGGGCGATTCGCATGTGGGGCTGCAGGCGCGGTTGATGTCGCAGGCACTCCGTAAGATCACCGGGGTGGCCAGCCGCAGCCGGACCTGTGTCATTTTCACCAACCAGATCCGGGAAAAGATCGGTGTGATGTTCGGCAACCCCGAAACCACCACGGGTGGCAATGCGCTTAAATTCTACGCTTCGGTGCGGCTGGATATCCGCAAAACTTCGGTGCTGAAAGATCCCTCCGGCGAGATTTACGGCAACCGGGCCCGCGTGAAGGTGGTGAAAAACAAGATGGCACCGCCGTTCCGGGTGGCGGAATTTGATATCTGTTACAACGAAGGGATTTCCCGTATCGGTTCCATTCTCGATGTGGCAACGGATCTGGGGCTGCTGGAAAAACGCGGTTCGTGGTTCTCGTTTGAGGGCGAACAGTTGGGCCAGGGGCGCGATCAGACCAAAGCCGTACTCGAAAACAACGCGGAATTGCGGCAGAAGTTGCTCGACCGGATCATGGAAAAAGCAATGCCGCAGCGGATGGCGGAAAACGCTGTTGAATCCGCTCCGGCCGGGGAATAAGAGGTTACGGTTTGAACCGGGGTATATTATTCATTTTGACCGGGTTCCTGCTGGGCGGAGCGGCGGTGGCCAATGACGGAGATGCGGCATCGGCACAGCGGCTGATCAATTTGAGCCGGATCGCTGTGGACGAAGGGCATTTGGCGGATGCCTTTGAAATGCTGAACCGGGCGCGGCGCAATGCGGCTCCGGAGGTGTGGCGGGAATGTACCCGCAAAATGATGTCGCTGGCACTTCGTCTGGGTAATACCGGGGATGCCAAACGGTTGTTGACGGAATTTCAGAAGGCATATCCCGATATGGATACTGCCTGGTGCCGGTTCATCAGCGGGCGGATCGCTTTTGCCGAAGGGCGTTTGCCCGAGGCGGTGAAGATCTTGAGTTCTGCGGTCGGAGATGCGGCATTGTCCCGCGACGATGTCGTGATCGCGTGGCAGACAATGGTCCGGGCCAATTTGTCCATGAAGCAGTACGCCGAAGCGGAAGCGATCGCGGCCAAACTGCAGAATACCGCCGATACGGAAGCCGAGCGTTTCTGGGGATGCAGCCGGAGGATTTTTGCCCGGATCATGGGGGAAAATCCGGCATCGGCGGGAGAATTTTTCCAGAAACGGCCCAAGACCGTGCTGGAATCGGACAAGCACCAATTGGATAAACTGGAACTGCTGTATTGGCTGCGGACCGGGGATTTTGACCGGTTCCAGCAGGCATACGACCGGGTTTCGGCCGGGAGCAGCAGTGATTCACCGGATGAATTGTTTTTTCAGGTGAACCGGGCTGCCGGTGAGTATCTGCAAAATCACGGCCGGGCGCGGGAGGGCGAGGCGTATTTCCGGAAGGCGGTTTCTTTTGCTCCGGGCGAGGCATTGCAGCGGCGCACCTCGATCCAGTATATCGACTGCTGTATCGCAGCGGAGGATTATGCGGTGGCGGCCCAGGCGATCAGGAATTATCTCAACCGTTACAGTGATGATCCGAAAGCACTGGATTTGCGGTTCAATATGGCGCGGCTGCGGACCAAGGGAGGGCAACCCGCAGAGGCAATAAAAGATCTGCACGACATCCTGGCGGATCCTGATATTCCCCGGGCGGCCCGTTTTGCGGCCGGACGGGAGGCCGTGGATGTGGCGGTCGCCGCCAAAGATGCTGCCTGGGAAAGGAATGCACTGGAGCGGCTGTCGCAGTTTTGCCGGGACAAAGAGGAACGGGCGGTTGTTGCCATGTTGTCCGGTCATTGTGAATACCGGGCCGGGCAGTTTGCGGCGGCGGCCGGGCAGTTTGCGGCGGCGGCGGAAGGGAAAGACAGCGAAACGGCCCGGTTCTGGCAGTTGCAGTCATTGATCAAGGCAAAAGATTTTGCGGCGGCATTGCCGGTTGCGGAAGCGTTGCGGCAGGCGAAATCGGAAGAAGTGCGCGGGGCGGCCGCGTTTTATCACGCGGAAGCGTTGGAAAATACCGGTAAGTCCGCCGGGGCGATCGCCGGGTATCTGGCTTTTATGGAGGCATTCCCCCGATCGCTGTTCCGGCCGACCGCGGCATACCGGGCGGCATCGTTGTTGAGCGGCGAAAAGAAATTCGGTCAGAGTCAGCAGTTGTTTGCGGCATTTGCGGCGGAGTATCCGGAGCATGAACTGGCTCCGTCGGCGTTGCTGGAAATGCAGAATGCGGCATTTTTGAACGGTGATGAAAAAGGGATGCGCCAGGCGGTCGAACGGTTGCAGCAGGGGTATCCGGCATCCACCTGTACCGGGACGGCGTTGTTCCGGATGGTCGATTATTACCGTTCCCAAGGGCGGGCAGGCGAGGCATTGAAAGTGATCGACGACATTGAGTCGATCTCCGGCGGCGATGAGGCGCAGTTGGCGCAATGTCTGTATGACCGCGCGGTGATTCTGGAAAAAGAAGATCCGTCGGCGAGTTGCCGGTTGCTGGAGGAATTGGCGCAGAAATATCCCAAAGCGGATATTCTGGCGGAAGCGATGCTCTTTTGGGGCAATATCCTGTCCAATCTGGGTGATTACGGTGCGGCGGCAGAGCGTTACGGCAAAGCGGCGGAGTTGCGTCCGGAGGGGCGGTTCAACGAGATCTGCCGTGAACGCCGGGCGGATTCCCTGATCAACGAGGCGGCCCGCAATGGATCGTCTGAAATGCTGACGGCGGCGGCTGATGAATTTGCCCGGCTGGCGGAGAGTCCTGATCCGGCCGTGTGGGGAGCTGCCGTTTTCAAACAGGGGCGGGCAATGGAATTGGCCGGCAATACCCGGTCGGCACTGACATATTATAAGGAAGTATTGTACCGGGCGGTGGCGGCGGTTGAAAAGGGCCAGTTGTTTGACCGGCTCTGGTGCAGCAAGGCATTGTACGCGGCGGTGCGGATCAATGCCGGACGGCGGACGGTATCGGCGGCCCGCGAGGCTCTGCAGTTGATTGCGTTGGCGCGGGATCTGAAACTCGAGACGGATGCCAATGAGTATTCCCGGTTGGAAGAGGAACTTCGCAACCGGATCAGATTTTAGTGGAAAGGAAACGACATGCATTTTTTCCGTATGATTTTAGATGGCGGTCCGGTGATGTGGCCGATCCTGGCAGCCGGTGTGATCGGGCTTTTTGTTTTTCTGATGAAGACGGTCCAGTTTCACCGCGAAGAGATCAATGTTTCTGAATTGGTGAAAGGGCTGGTGAATGTACTCAAGCGCGACGGTCTGATCGAGGCGATCAGTCTGTGTGACAATACGCCGGGACCGGTGGCCAAGGTCGTCGGTTCGGTGATCCTGGCACTGGAACGGGGGGATGAAGATCTGCGGCAGGCGGCAGACGAGGCCTATTTGCAGGAAATGCCCCGGCTGGAACGGCATTTGAGTGTGCTGGGCACGATCGGGTATATTGCGCCGCTGTTGGGTTTTTTCGGTACGGTGCTTGGCATGATGGCGTCGTTCCGGGTGATCGCTGATACCGAAAGCGTGTATTTGACGGCATCGCAGTTGGCCGGTGCGGTGAACAGTGCGCTGTTGAGTACCGCCTTCGGTCTGCTGGTGGCGATCCCCTGTTATCTGGGATACAATTATCTGGTCGGGCGGGTGAATCAGTTTACCTTCGACATGGAACGTGCGGCAACCGAGATCATCGGTTTCTGTGAGCGTCGCCGTCAGGAGTCCGCGGATGAAAAAGCTGATTGAAAACGGGCGGAACGGGGCGGCTGCCATCAGCCATTCCGGCAGACGGTACCGGCCGCGGCTGAAGCCGATGTCCGGGTTGCCGCTGTTGACACCGCTGATCGACATTTTTTTCCTGACCTTGATTTTTTTCATGTTGTCCAGTTCGTTTGTGCAGATTTCCGGTATCCGGGTGGAATTGCCGCGGGTCGGGGCATCGACTTCGGTCGGCATTGAAAAATTCATCGTAACGCTGTCGCAGAGCGAGGGCGGCGAAAAAATCTACTTCAACGATCAGGAAGTGGATTGGGAGCGGCTGAAGGAAAAACTGGCGGATGTCCGGCGGATGTCCCGTTATGCCACGATCGTGATCCGTTCGGATCGCGGGATCCCGATGGAACCGGTGGTCCGGGTGATGTCGTTGGCCGGTAAGGCGCAGTTGGACAGCATTATTGCGGTGATGCCGGAAGAGGGCAAGCCGGAAGCGGTTTTCGGGCCATAAGCGGAGCGGTATGTGAAAAAGGTTTTCTCGGTCTGGCGGAAAAATGCCCCGGTCTGGATAGCGGCGGCGGGAACGCTGGGGATCCTGGCAGTTGTGGTGGTGTTATTTGCGCCGCAACCGCCGGTTGAACCGGTTTTGTCGCAGGCATCGGCGCGTTGTTTTCTGCTGGATTTGCCGCCGGGTGCGGACGATCCGTTTTTCCGCTGGCTCGATGAACACGATCCGGCACTGCTGGTGCGGTCTGATGCCCGGCAGTCGGTGGTCCGGCATTTGATGCGGCATAAGCGGCCGGAAGCGGCAAAACCGGTTTGGGTGCGGCCGGAGATCCGGGCGTACGCGGTGCCGCCGCCGGAACCGGAGATTTTGCCGGTAACTGATGTGCGGGTGCCGCCGCCGGAAGTGAATGTGCGGCGCAAGGTATTGATTCACAAGCCGGTAGAAGAATCGTATCCGCGGCTGCGGATCGGCGGGAAATATGAGAAATTGAGTTTGCCGGAATCGGATATGGCCGGGGCCCGGTCGAATCTTTCGATCTGGTTTTCGTCGACCGGAGGAAAGGTGCGTTACCGGATCGTCCAGTCGTCCGGAGATGCTGAATTGGATCTGCGGATGGTGCGGGAATTGCTGCTCCGCCGGGATCCGCCGCAAGGGGCGGTCGAGTTGGAATGGAGGGAAAAATAATGGTGATCGAAGTTACCTATGCCGATTCCCTGTTGACATTGCTGATGCTGCTGCTGGTCGGGATCATGCTGTTGTGGCTGCGTTTTTCTTTGCGGGTGACAAAGGCGAATCCGGATGAGGAGCGGGCGTTGTTCGATTGTGATAATTGTCATTATGTATTCGTGGGCAAGGAGCCGGTCAACCTGACCCGTTGTCCCCGGTGCAACGCGATTTGCATCCGGCGGAAAAGGCGTCATACGGTAAATCGTGTGTAAGAATTGCAAGAAACAGTTGCAAAATCATCTTTTTGCGCTATGATATACAAAATAAGGAATAAGCGTAATAGTAACTTGAGGATAACATGGCTGAACAGAATGGTATTGGGGGAGGGCTGTGGTGTTTGTCGCGGCTCTTCGGGCAGTTCCGGCGGACGGTGAATTTTGAAGCCCTGCTGACAGAAGAGGTTTTACAGGCGTATGCTGCTGATGAGGTTGAAACA
>JAFQLP010000170.1 GCA_017414565.1 Lentisphaeria bacterium
GTTGGGCCGCCCCTCGATCAAGGGCGACCATCGGGAGCCCGCGATATTCCGAAGCGGCCGCGCCGCCGCCCCCGATCAAGCCCGCCCAACGAGGCGGGCGCGACATTCTGAAGGCGACACTCGCCCCGTCGCACGGGCCGGTGGAAAATTTGCTGAAAGAGAGTATATTATAGATTGAAATAATGGGATATTGATTGGATTGAGATGGTGGGGGGGGAACGGAAGGGGCAATGGGTATTCTGACGCAAATGCACCGGGTATCGGTACGGTTTGCCGGATTTTGGATAACGCGCTGGGGGGAGCGGAGTTTTCTGGTTCTGCTGGCGATATTGATCGGGATTCTGGCGGCGGTGGCGGCGGCGGGACTTCATCTGCTGGTGGAGTGGCTGACGCACGGTGGCCAATGGCTGATTGACCGGGCGGGAGAATGTTGGTATGCGCTGCCGTTATTTTTTGTACTGCCGCTGATCGGGATCGTGTTGTCATTCTGCTGTCAGAAATGGTTTGGGGGGCCGCGTTACGCCAAAAGTTTGAGTCCGCTGATACTGGCGTTGAGCCGTCGCCGGAACCGGATACCGGCGAACGAAACATTTTCGCATGTACTTTCCAGTGGTTTTTCGGTGGGGCTTGGTGGCTCTGCGGGGTTGGAGGCACCGAGTGTGCTGACCGGGGCGGCACTCGGGGCGAATATCGGGGCGTTGTTCCGGATCGACCAGCGGCGGCGGATGCTGCTGCTGGGCTGTGGGGCGGCGGCGGCGATCGCGGCGATCTTCAACAGTCCGATCGCGGGGGTACTTTTTGCGGCCGAGGTGTTATTGCCGGAGATCACGGTATCAGCGTTGGTACCGATGGTGCTGTCGTCGGCGGTGGCGGCGGTGGCATCGCGGATATTTTTTGGGGAATCGCATTTTTTTCTGGCGTTGAATGCGCCGTGGCGGACCGATGCGGTGCCGTATTATTTTCTCTGCGGTGTGGTTTGTGCGTTGGTGGGGGTATATATCATCCGGGGGGCTTACCGGATTTCCGCCATGCTCAAAAAGCGTTACCGGAATCACTGGCTGCGGCTGGCGGCGGGTGGAATGGTACTGGCACCGATACTTTTTATTTTTCCGGCGTTGCGGGGTCAGGGTTACGGTTACATCGGGCAACTTTTTGCGGGGGACATGGCCAAACTCACCGGACAGGGATTGCTGGGGGACTGGCTTCCGGCGTCGCAGGGGGCGTTGCTGGGGCTGCTGGTGCTGATCATTCTCCTGAAACTGGTTGCCTCGGCGTTGACGGTTGATTCGGGGGGGGATGGTGGTATATTTGCGCCGTCCATGTTCATCGGGGCGGCGACCGGATTTGTTTTTGCGCGCACGGTCAATCTGCTTGGCATCATCCAGTTGCAGGAATACAACTTTGTTGCGGTGGGGATGTGCGGGGTGTTCAGTGCGGTCATGCGGGCTCCGTTGACGGGGGTCTTTCTGATTGCAGAAGTGACCGGCAGTTATATTCTGCTGGTGCCGCTGATGATCGTTTCGGCGGTGGCGTGTTATATCGCACACTTTTTTGAACCGCAATCCATTTACCGCAAAGCGTTGGCGGAAAACAATCTGATCGGGCGCGACCGGGATCAGACCATGCTCCGCCGGATGACGGTCCGGAACCGCATCAACCGGCGGTTCACGCCGTTACCGGAGAATGCCCAGCTGGAGGATGTGATCGAAATTGTCGGCCGGACCCGAGCGGAATCGTATCCGGTGTTGGATGAAAACGGCAAATTGCAAGGGGTGGTTTATCTGACCCGGATCCTGCGGGCGATGCTGAACAAAGAAGACTACGGGCATCTGCTGGTGTTTGACCTGATGGAGAAACCGGCGTGCATTCTTTCGCCGGATGATACGCTGGCGGTTGCCATGAAGGGATTTGAAGATGGCGGCACGGATTTTCTGCCCATTTGCAGTGCGGACGGCACATTTCTCGGTTTCACGGCCAAAACGGCACTTTTTGCTGAATACCGCCAACTGATCCGCGATGATGATGTTTTTTAACTTGTACGGAGGGCAACATGCTGGATTTGATCGCCAATCATCTTGAGATCGCGGTTTCCTATGCGCCGCTGTGGGGATTTCTGCTGATTTTTTTCTTTATGACGATCGAGAGTTCGTTCATCCCGTTTCCGAGTGAAGTTGTCATGATCCCGGCGGGATTTCTGGCGGCGCGCGGCAGTCTGACATTCGGCATTCCCTGGCTGGATCTGCTGATATCCTTGCTTGCCGGTACGGCCGGTTGTCTGGCCGGGGCCTATATCAACTATTTTCTGGCGTTGAAACTGGGCCGTCCGATCCTGTACCGTTACGGCAAATATTTTTTCCTCAAACCGCAGGTGATCGCGCGTTCCGAAGAAATTTTCCGCACCTACGGGGATCTGGCCACATTCGTATGCCGTCTGCTGCCGGCGATCCGCCAACTGATCTCCATTCCGGCGGGACTGGCGCGGATGGATTTCCGCCGCTTCACCTTTTTTACCGCGCTCGGAGCCGGTATATGGAATGTGATCCTGGCCGCGGCCGGGTGGTATTGCGGCAAAGCCACCGCCGACATGGATTACCGGACCATGATCCACCACGCGGTCGATCTGATCCACCGCTACAACGGTTGGCTGTTTGCCGGACTGGCGGTACTGGTCGGCGGTTATCTGGCGTTGCACCGGCTGGTGATGAAGCCCGCCGCGCCCGCTTCACCGGCAGAATAACGCGATCAATTTCTGTTTCCACCAGCGGAACGGCGGATAACGCAGGGGCGCATCAAAGAAATTACGCTGCACCATGACCGGTTTCAGGTGACTGAAACAGGCAAATCCGTAATCGCCGTGGTAACTGCCCATACCGCTTTCGCCCACACCGCCGAATGGCATGGCGGGATTGCACAACTGCATCACGCAATCATTGATGCAGGCACTGCCGGAACTGGTGGCATTCAGGATGCGGCGGCAACTGCTGCGCTCACCGAAACAATAGAGGGCCAGCGGTTTCGGCCGGGAATTGACAAACCGGATCGCTTCTTCGGTCTGCTGGAATGTCAGTACCGGCAGAATGGGGCCGAAGATCTCATTTTCCATAATCGGATCATCGCCCTTCACATCGTCAATGATCGTTGGTGCAATAAACAGATCTTCGCCGGATTTTTCGCCGCCGGCCGCCAGTTTTCCGGTCCGCAAAAGACCATCGAGCCGGTCGTAATGATGCCGGTTGACGATGCGGGGATAATCCGGGCTCTGCTGGGCATCGGGACCGTAAAAATCCCTCAACACCTGCTGCATCTCCAACAGCAGCGGGGCTTTGAGTTCCTGCCGCACCAGCAGGTAATCGGGGGCCACACAGGTTTGGCCCGCATTCAGAAATTTCCCCCACATGATGCGTTTGGCGGCGATCCGGAGATTGGCTCCGCGATCCACGATCACCGGACTTTTGCCGCCCATTTCCAGCGTGACGGGTGTCAGATTTTCGGAGGCCCGCTGCAGGACCTCCCGCCCGGCCCGGATGCCGCCAGTAAAGAAAATCTTGTCGTAACGGATCTCCCAGAGCTGCTCAAATGTCACCTCCCGCGGAATGACCGTAACCACGCCCGGCGGCAATGTTTCATCGAGCATTTCGCAAATCACCCGCGCGGTGGCCGGGGCCTGCGGCGACAGATGCAACAACACCCGGTTGCCCGCCGCGATCGCCGCCGCCACCGGTTCAACCGCCAGCAGGAACGGATAATTCCAGGTGCCGAAAATCAATACCTGACCATACGGTTCCGCCCGCAGATAACCGGAGGCGGGCAGACAGACCAGCGGTGTCGGGACCCGGCGTTCACCGGTCAATCGGGGCAGCCGCCGGATCAGATGTTTCAATGCCCCGATCAGCGGAAAAATCTCGCTCAACCGCGCCTCTGCCTCGCATTTATGCAAATCGGTATAAAGCGCGCGCATCACCCGCCCCTGTTCCTGCCGGAGCCATTGCAGCATCCGGCGGAGTTGACGGCGGCGTTCTGCCGGGGCCGGAATATTCCCCCGGGCATAAAGGCGGCGGTTTTCTTCCACCGTTTCACGGAGTTCAGCAAATGGATCCATGGATATATTTCCTCGCAGTTCGCATCCCGAAGGCGCACAATGTTTCATGTTCATGGGTGCCGCGGGCGGCGGCCCACTCCGACAATGTCACGACGGCCTCTCCCTGTTTGCCGACGCAAACGACCTCATCACCGATCCGGGCCTCCGGCACTTCATCCAGCAGGACGGTGCAGTAATCCATGGAGACCCGCCCGATCACCGGACAGCGGACCCCATGTACCAGCATCGCCGCATCCGGTCCGGCCGTTACCGGCAAACCATTGGCGTATCCCATAGCCACCGTCCCCACCAGACTATCGTGCGTCAATGTACAGGTCCGGTTGTATCCGATACAGGAACCGCGCTTCAAACGACGCACCCCCACCAGGCCGCTTTTGATCGTCACCACCGGGCGCAACGGCCGCTCCATGCCGGGAATATCACAATACCCGTACATCCCCAATCCGCCCCGGATCAGATTGAACGGCGGTTGGCAGCATTCCGGCATACAGGCGATCCCGTTGGAGGCGCACATGTGGATGTTGCGGAAAACGATCCCCCGTTCCCGCAATTGCGCCAGCAGGTTCAGGAACCGCTCTTTCTGCAACCGGCAATAGGGGTGATCCACTTCCGTTGCCGACGAAAAATGGGAATAGATCCCGGTCACATCCAGATGTTCCAATCCGGCGATCCGGACGATCTCTTCAACGGCTTCTTCCGCAATCATGCCGAGCCGCCCCATACCGCTGTCGATCTTGATCTGCACCACGGCTTTGCGCCGCTGCCGGGCGGCCTCGCGGTCGATCATTTGCGCCAGTTCAAGCCCCGCCGCCGGCAATATGATACCGGCTTCAACGGCCGCCGGGATCTCGCCCGGAAACGGTCCGCCCAGCATCATGACCGGCAATCCGAATGGCAACAGTTCCAATGCTTCCGGCAGAGTCGCCGCTCCAAAAAACGCAGCACCGTTGTCACGCAACAGCGGGGCCACTCCGCCCACGCCCAGTCCGTAGGCGTTGGCTTTCTGCACCGCCAGCAGCCGGAGTCCACCGGCCCGGCGGCGCAATTCATTCATGTTCCATGCAATGGTATCCAGATCGACCACCATGGTACAGCGCATATCGCAGCTGTTCATAGGGCCTCTTATTTGGCGTAATCGACCGATCTGGTTTCCCGGATGACCGTCACTTTGATCTGGCCCGGGTAGGTCATTTCTTTTTCGATCCGCTGGCAGATATCCCGCGCCATGATCTGGGCTTCGCCCTCGGAGATTTTTTCCGGAATGACAGCCACCCGCACTTCGCGGCCGGCCTGCAGGGCGAAACAGTTTTCCACCCCCGGGAAACTGTTGGCGATCTCTTCGAGCTGTTCGAGCCGTTTGAGATACAACTCCGTGGTTTCACTGCGGGCACCCGGACGGGACGCACTCAAAGTATCGCAGGCACTGATCAGAATATCGTAGGGCGATGTCGCCTCGACTTCGCCATGATGCGCGGCGACCGCGGCCACCACATCTTTGGCTTCGTTGTATTTGCGGAGCAGATCCGCCCCGATCTGTGCGTGGGGACCTTCGATTTCGTGATCGACCGCTTTGCCGATGTCGTGGAAAAGCCCGATGCGTTTGGCTTTCTGCACATCCAGCCCCAGTTCCGCCGCGATCAACCCCATGAAATGCGCGCATTCGAGCGAATGCTGCAGCACATTCTGGGAGAAACTGTAACGGTGCTTCAGACGGCCGATCAATTTGATCAGCGGCTGCGGCACACCATGCAAACCGACTTCCAGCACGGCGGCTTCACCGGCGGCAGAAACCTCTTCGTCCAGTTCTTTGGAGATTTTCTTGGTCAGTTCTTCGATCCGGGTGGGATGGATGCGACCATCGGCGATCAGGCGTTCCATCAACCGGCGCGCCACTTCCTTGCGGATCGGATCGAAACAGGAAATGACCACCGCTTCCGGCGTATCGTCGATCAAAATGCTGACACCGGTCGCGGTTTCCAACGCCCGGATGTTGCGGCCTTCGCGCCCGATGATCCGCCCTTTGAGTTCATCGCTGGGCAGCGGAATCGTGGCAGTCGTGCGCTCATAGGTGCAATCGCTGGCATAACGCTGGATCGCATAGGTCAGGATATTGCGGGCCTCTGTCTCGGCACGGTTGCGGGCTTCCTCCACAATGTTCCGCACCATCAGACCGGCCTCGTTGCGAACCTCGTTCTGCAATTTTTCCAACAGCATATTGCAGGCACTTTCCCGGTCCAGACCGGAGATGCGCTGCAGTTCATCGATCTGTTTTTCGATGCTCTTCTGCAATTCCGCTTCCCGGTTGCCCAGCCGTTCTTTGAGAGCGGCAATGTCTTTTTCCTGTCGTTCCAGGTTGCCGGTCTTTTCCGCCAGCGCATCGGCGCGTTTGTCCAGCGATTCTTCGCGCTGGGCCAGACGGCGTTCCACATTGCTCTGTTCGCGGCGGCGATCTTTGAGTTCATGTTCGCACTCTTCGCGGAGTTTCAGCACTTCGCTGCGCGCGCTGACCCGGGCTTCGCGGAGGATATGCTCGGCCTCCCGCTGGGCATCGCCGCGGATCTTATCCGAGGCTTTCATATCCGCGCCCTGCTGCAACCGCTGTGCCCACTTGGCAAGCACAAACCCTATGACGGCCCCCAGACCGATACCGACTACCACAAAGACGGCAAAGGCCCAGGCATCCAAAACGATCTCTCTCATTTTCGTTGAACCCTTTCAATTTCACGCCTCCGGGCATTTCCCGGAAACGCTGACATTTCTATTCTTCACCCGGCTCCTGCCGGATAAAATCCTCGATCCCGTTTTCCGTCACGGCCATGTCCAGCGACCGGTCGTGCGGTTCCCGCGGCAAATCCGCCGCTTTCTGACAGGCAAAAAACACACCGCAAACAGGCGACTTCACACCCGCCAGCAAACGGTCATAGAAACCGCCGCCGCGGCCGAGCCGTGTCCCACGGGAATCGTAAGCCACCCCCGGCACCAGATGCAGTGTTTCCAACTGCATGACCGTATCTGCCGCCCGTTCCGCCGTCGGAGGCGGTTCCGGCAGACCATATTTTCCGGGGATCAATTCATCCGGAGCAGAGACCCGGGCAAAGTGGTATTTCCGTTCCGCGCCGTCGTAACGGGGGAACCAGAAACACTTGCTCCGGTCAGCCAGCAGCGGCAACAGATCCGGCTCCACGCCATCGCTGGCGTAAAGCGTGACATGCCGCATCTTCCGGTACTCCGGAAGCCCGGCAATATTCCGGCAAATATCTGCATTGCCCTGCCTCCGGTCCGCCGTTTCTATTGCCTTCCGTCTGGCATAAAACGCCTGCCGGACCGATTTCTTTGCTTCGTTCATCTTGATCCCGATGGGACATCACCGGATGCGAAAACAGACCTGCCGCCGCTCTCCCGGTATCCCCGGCAGGCGGCTGATAATCAAACAGACCTCTGCGTCTGTCATGAACGTCATTTCCGGCATCCATCACGGTTGCCCGACCGTTTTGGAAAAATATATGATACAGCCAATACTGCTGTTACCAGTAAATATAGCACTCCTCAACGCAAAAACAATCAGGAATCCCGGTAAAATCCGGGAATTTTCCCCGAATAACCCACCTCCTGCGGCAAAAAATGTGGCACGATCACCGGAGAGATGTTATATTGTAATCGAGTGGATCATTCTATTCTTTCATTCTGTATTGCAACCAATCGCGGAGATCAAGTATGACAAGAGATGAATTCAGAGCTATGGCCGCCAGCCGGCTGATCCGGTTGGACGGTGCCACCGGGACTGAATTGGCCAAACGGGGTATGCCCGGCGGGGTGTGTCCGGAAATGTGGATCCTGGAGAATCCCGATGCCATCAACGATGTGCAGACCCGTTATCTGGAAGCCGGCAGCGACATCATCTATGTCCCCTCTTTCGGCGGCAACCGCGCCAAATTGACGGAATTCGGCCTGGAATCCCGGACGGCGGAAATCAACCGGCGGCTCGCCGAATTGATCGCCAGCCAGCACCCCGAAGCACTCCGTTTCGGTGACCTCGCCCCCACCGGCCAATTCATCGACCCCGGCGGGGATCTGCCGTTTGACGAAGCCGTGGCGATCTTCCGCGAACAGATCGAAGCCCTGATCGCCGGCGGCGTTTCCGGTCTGGTCATCGAAACCATGTTTGACCTGCAGGAGGTCCGGGCGGCCCTGCTGGCGGCCCGCGAAGTCTGCGACCTGCCGGTCATGGTGACGATGACTTTTGAACCCGGCGGCCGCACCATGACCGGTTGCGATGCCATCAGTGCCCTGCTGACGGTGCAGAGCCTCGGTGCCGATGCATTCGGCTGCAACTGCTCGACCGGTCCGCTGGCCATGAAAGAACTGATCGCCGCCATGAAACCGTTTGCCCGCATCCCGCTGATCGCCAAACCCAATGCCGGTATGCCGCGGATGGAAGGCGGCAAAACTGTTTTTGATCTTGCACCGCAGGATTTCGCCCGGGAAACCGCCGCCATCGTGGAAGCCGGAGGCAGCATTCTCGGCGGTTGCTGCGGCACATCGCCGGAATACATTGCGGCCCTGTCGGACGCGCTCCGTTCCGTCCGTCCGCCGGAGATCCGGCCGACCGTGGCGGCAGCGGTGTCGTCCGCGCGGCAATACCGCGAATTGACCCCGTCGGCCCCCTTTGCGGTGATCGGTGAACGGCTCAATCCCACCGGCAAAAAAGCCCTGCAGGAAGCCCTCCGGGAACAGGATATGGATCTGGTCCAGGATCTGGCACAGGAACAGGTCGATAACGGGGCCCATCTGCTGGATGTCAACTGCGGTATGCCGGGGATCGACGAAGCGGCGACCCTGCGCCGGGTGATCTCGGAGATCTGCCTTTTCGGCGGTGCGCCGTTGTGCATCGACACCACCGATGCAGCGGCCGCGGAAGCCGCCCTCCGGCTCTATCCGGGGCGGGCGTTGTTCAACTCCATCAGTGCCGAGCGTTACCGGCTGGAAAAACTGCTGCCGGTGGCGGCCAAATACGGTGCCATGCTGGTACTGCTGCCGCTGACCGATCAGGGGATCCCGGCAACACTGGAAGAACGGATCGCCGCATTGGAAACGATCCTGCAGGAAGCCGCCAAATACGGCATCGGCCCGGAAGATTGCTGTGTGGATGCTCTGGCCATGACTGCCGCGGCGAATCCGGAATCGCCGGATCTGACGCTGGGCATGATCGAATACGCCGCCCAACGGAACATGAATACGGTCTGCGGCCTGTCGAATATCAGTTACCAGCTGCCGAAGCGGGAAATCGCCAATGCGGCATTTCTGGGCATGGCGATCGGGCGCGGCCTGAATATGGCGATCGTCAATCCGTCGTCGGAACGGATCATGGACACCATCTGTGCCGGGGACATGCTGCGCGGCAAACGCGAAGGCATGCAGCAATATCTGGAGCGTTTTGCCCAGGTGGAAAAAGCCCCGAACCGGCAGGAAAAGAGCAAATTGCCGCTGGAAGAACAGGTCCGGCTGGCCCTGCTGCACGGTTCGTCGGATATGGCCGACTGTGTCCAAACGGCGTTGGCGGCGGGGTTCACTCCGGCGCAGTTGGTGAATGATATTCTGATTCCGGCGATCACCGAAGTCGGGCAGAAATTTGAAGAAAAGACCTATTTTCTGCCGCAGTTGGTCCGGAGTGCGGATGCCATGCGGCAGGCGATGGAGGTGCTGAATCCGCTGTTGAGTCAGGAACCGGGCGGTACGGTTGCGGCCCGGCCGAAGATCGTGCTGGCCACGGTCCGGGGGGACATTCACGACATCGGCAAAAACATTGTCGGTCTGATGCTGAACAACAATGGCTTTGATGTGATCGATCTGGGCAAAGACGTGGCGGCGGAAAAGATCCTGGCGGCGGCGGATGAATCCGGAGCCAAGATCATCGGATTGTCGGCCTTGATGACCACCACCATGCAGGAGATGGATGGGGTCATCCAGCTGGCCCGGGAGCAGGGCCGGGGCGATCTGCATTTTATTGTCGGCGGGGCGGTTCTGACCGATGACTACGCCCGGTCCATCGGTGCCGAATACGCGCCGGATGCCATGGCAACGGTCCATATCGCAAAAAAGTTGACAGAAAACGACAAAAAGGCTTGACATTCCGGAAAAGTGCACTAAATTATAGAAATCGAACGGGCGATTAGCTCAGCTGGCTAGAGCGCTGCTTTCACACGGCAGAGGTCATGAGTTCAAGTCTCCTATCGCCCACCAGGCTTCACAAAGGCAACCAAAGAAATTTGGTTGCCTTTTTTACGCCCGGGCAAGCCATAGGCGCAGACCGGAGCGGAAATTGGCGCAGCCAAAGTGAAGCCTGCCGCGGCGGCTTGTCACGGCGTAGTATCACGAAGCCGGAAGAGTTGCGCAGCAACCCGAAGCCGGGCTGAACAGGCAAGGTACACGGAATGAGTTGCGCTGCAACCCGAAGCCGGGCTAACTGGCGAGTTACGCTGAATGGAGAATTTGGTTGCCTTTTTTACGCCCGGGCAAGCCATAGGCGCAGACCGGAGCGGAATTTGGCGCAGCCAAAGTGAAGCCTGCCGCGGCGGCTTGTCACGGCGTAGTTCAACGAAGCCGGAAGAGTTGCGCAGCAACCCGAAGCCGGGCAATACTGCACAGATTTACAACAAACCCATTCCGCTGCTGTTCTCTCCATACAAAGGCAACCAAAGAAATTTGGTTGCCTGTTTTACGCCCGGGCA
>JAFQLP010000171.1 GCA_017414565.1 Lentisphaeria bacterium
CTTTCAATATTACATAAGCAAAAATTAGACCCGAACCTTTCATGGATGAAAACAGTATCTCAAGAAGAAGCCATTCAAACATTACATTCTTTGCAAAAATGGAGTAATTCTCCTGTTAACAAAAACACAGCAGGAAAGTGGCAAAAAGTTGATGATAAGTGGTATCGATCTACCAATCAAAAAAATGCTGTCATTAATGCTGATTGGAATTCAAAAGTTGAACTTTTAAAATGCCCGTTAAAGATTACAAATTCACCAATTGCAGTATATGCAGAAAATTTGAGTGTCGGAGAAAAATTCATTATTTCCAATACAGTCTCAGGAATATGTGTTGACTTCGCTGTGCAAAAGAAAGACAATCGGGAATTATTGTTTATAAAATGTGACTATGGTTTTGGCATTTATCAAACAGTATTAGATATCATTGTTATTGAATTTATTAATAATTGTTATGTACATTATTGGGATAAACTTTATCCCTTTGTGAAGCGGCAGCCGGATGGAACATATACCTACCCATATCCTTGGGAATGCAGAGAAGATTGGTCAAGATACTATTAGTCATAAGTCTGTCGCAAAAAGTAAATCCCGGTGCAGTACCATTTTTGATACCACGCCGGGATTATTGTTTACTGTACTGCCGTTGGAATAATTCCATATTTTCTTGATTGAGCACTCCCAACGAGGAGTGCGAGACATAAAAAGTGGCTCTCAGCCACCTATGCCGAGTAATTTTCGTTGCTTCTGCCAGTTGTCGGGAAATCCGTACAGCACCTTGGTCAGTGTCACACTTTCGGGGGCTTTGCCGGTCATTACTGCCGTGATGATATCAAGTGCAAGGTTGACCAGTGACAATGTCCGTGCCACATGGGAACGATCAGATTTCAGGTATTGAGCAAGCTCCAACACCGTGGAAAACTTTCCTGACTCCATCATATCGGCGTACTGGTGTGCCAGAATCAACGCTCTGGGCAACGGCTCTTGAGCGATGTCTTCCAAGGTGCGGTTCTGCTCATCCACCACGATGGTCTGCTTATACCCCAAATGCCGCAGTTTGAACGGCACTACAATAACCGGAGTACCGTCTTTACGATATTTTATATTTTCCTTTATTTCACCTCCACGCCCACATCTTTAAGCAGGGCTTTTATTCCATCAACTTTAGCTGTGCATATTGTATTTATCGCGGAAGAGCCATATCCACCAGATAGGGGCGGTAATCGGTGATTCCATCAACAAAATCCATAGTAAAGCGTCGGAATTTACCGTCTCCGCTTTCATCCATAACTTTCATAAGTCCGATACGGTACGGAGCGCGAAAAGGCAGAGCGATCACATCCCCGCCATCGCTGATAAACCTGATCCCGGCATCATGTCCGACAGCTCCTTCAAAGGGCGGCGCGGGAATATGGCAGGGCTTGACAAATGTTGCCGCAATGGTATGTTATCCCCCGGGAAAAGCGGTTCTTTTTCATTCATCATGGAGGGATTTATGACAATGGTTCTGCTGGTCGCCGTGATCGCCGCAATTATTTTCATCACTGCCGTGTGGAAAATCCATCCCCTGCCGGTATTGCTGCTGGGGGGATTTTGTTTCGGGTTATGTCATCACACCGGATTCCAGAACACGCTGGAGCTGATCGCCACCGGCTTCGGCAATACCATCAAAAATATCGGCCTCGTCATCATTGCCGGTACCATCATCGGCGTCTTTATGGAAAAACGGGGCGCGCTGATGGTCATTGCCCGGAAAATCATTGCCATCACCGGTGAAAAACGGACCCCGCTTGCCATGGCCATGATCGGTTATGTGGTTTCCATTTGTATTTTCTGTGATTCCGCTTTCATCATTCTGGTCGGGCTGTGGAAAAAAATCAGCCGGATCACCCGCATCCCCGCCGCTGTCGGGGCAACGGCTTTGAGCATGGGATTGTTTGCTTCGCACTGCTTTATCCCACCCACCCCCGGACCGCTTGCCGCCATGGTCATTCTGGGGGCGGATTTCGGACGGGTCCTGCTTTACGGCTCCGCAGCGGCATTGGCCGCGGCCGCGGCAGGTTATTTTTATTCGCTTTATGCCGGTAAAAATGAAATCCTGGAGGCGGATGCTCCGGCAACAGATGATGATCCCGGCGGGATTCCGTTCCGCTTGCACTGGAGTGTTGCCTTTCTGCCCATTGCCGTTCCCCTGCTGCTGATCGAGGGCAACTCCCTTGCCGGGATTTTCAAGGCCGCCCTGCCCCCGGCTGTAACATCTTTTCTGGCATGTGCCGGGCATCCCGTCACGGCTCTGACGGTCGGGGCATTCATTGCGGTTTTTCTCCTCGGCAAATGCCGTCAGGACGAACTTTCCGCCGGTGGGCTGATGGGCAAAGCCGTGCTGGATGCCGCCAACATCCTTGTAATCACCGCCGCCGGAGGGGCCTTCGGTGAAGTGCTGAAACAGGTCGATTTTGCCGCGTTCATTCCGGCCGGGGCCGCCCGTCCGGGGATTCCCGCTTTGCTGTTTCCCCTGATATTTGCCGCGGTCCTGAAAATGGCGCAGGGGTCATCCACCCTCGCCATCCTGACGGCCGCCAGCGTGACCGCGCCTTTGCTGGAACCGCTGGGCATGACATCGCCATCCATGCGCGCCCTGGCCTGTTGTGCCGTGTGCTGCGGCGGCATGATCGTATCGCATACCAACGACAGCTTTTTCTGGATCGTCACCCGGTTTTCCGGTATGAATGTGCGGCAGGGGTTGAAACTGCAAACCCTTGGCACGCTGTTTTCCGGACTTGCGGGGGCGGTGGTGATCCTGCTGCTGGCGATCTTTGTCCGGGCCGACTGACCGCACCGGCAGTTTCGCAATAATGATGGTTGCAAAACGGAAATCCCGCTGTATCTTATTGGGATAAAAATGCAATCAACCCCGGAGAAAAATCCTCATGAAACTCGTAAACTGGTACTGCCGTATTCCGCTGATCTATCTCAATCTGGGGGCTTTTGTGCTGGGATGTGCCGGGGGGCTTTTCCTCTACTGGATCGGCAACCGGATCGGCGGCGACTTTCTGCCGGTTGCGACTGCCGTTCTGGCTCCATTCGGCAACATTCTTGTTTGTATGCTCAAAATGATCGTGATGCCGATCATTGTCTGCACGCTGGTGTGCGGGGCGGCGGCTCTGCCCATCAAAACATTCGGCAAAATGGGGACCGCGGTGTGCTGCTGGTATTTTTTCACCTCGCTTTTTGCGGCCGTGTTCGGTTGTGCCATTGCCATTCTTTTCAACCCGTCGCTGTCCGTGGCACCGGAACAATTGGTGGATGGCAATCTGCGCGATCAGGCGGCGGCGATGGCGGCCCGCAGCAGCGAAGGCGGCAATGCCTTTCTGAACATCCTCTACAGTTTGTTCAGCAACCCGTTTGAAGCTCTGGCACAGGGAAAATTCCTGCCGGTGATCGTATTTTCCATTCTCTTCGGTCTGGCGGCACGGATGGTCCTTGATACCGCCGGCGAAAAAAACGATACCGCGGTACAACAGCAGATCCGGAATATGCTCGGGATCGTGGATGCATTTCAGAAAACGATTTTCAAAATCGTGGACTGGGTCTTGAAATATTTTCCGGTCGGCGTATTTGCGCTGACAGCGTTCTGCTTTGCCAAATTCGGGGTGGCCCTGTTCCAGTCCTACCTGCAGGTGGCGGCCTGCGTGATCTGCGGTATCCTGCTGATGATCACCATCTGCTATCCGCTGGCTATCGCGCTCATCTGCCGGGAAAATCCCTACCCGATCCTGTGGCGGCTGCGGGAACCGATCCTGACGGCTTTTGTGACCCGTTCCAGTGCGGCGACCCTGCCGGTTTCCATGAAAACGGCCCGGGAAAAACTGAAGGTCCGCGAAGAACTTTCCGGCTTCACCCTGAGCCTGGGATCCACGATCAACATGGACGGCGTCTGCATCCATCTGCCGGTCTTTGCCGTGCTGGCGGCCAATCTTTTCGGCTTTGATCTGACCTGGCATCAGACCTTGCTGATGGTACTGGGCGTTGTTTTTGCCTCGGTCGGTGCCGGCGGCATTCCCGGCGGCAGTGTTTTTCTGCTGTTTCTGGTGCTGGCGGGGTTCGATCTGACCCGCGAACAGACCTCCATCATCGTGGCGTTGGCCCTCGGGATCAATCCGCTGCTGGATATGTTTGAAACCGCCTGCAATGTTACCGGTGACAATATCGGGGCCTATGTCGTCGGCAAACGGATGCACATGCTCGACAGCGACCGGCAGTAATTCAGGCGCGGCGGCTTTTTTTCCCACCGGCCAACCAGCGGAAAAACCGCTCTCTCAACCGGGCAAACCGGCTCTGTTTCTGAAAAAACCGGCCGGGATCGAACCACTGCATCCCGTTTTCCGCGAATGCGGCAAAATAATCATCCCGCAAAGCGTGGGGCGGCGTTGACTGATAAAACGCCCGGTTGCTGATTTTGACCACATCCATCGGGAATTCCTGCCACGCGGCGAATTCACACTGCGCCAATGCCGCCCGGCCTTTTTCCGTGTGGACGATCACCATGCTGGCCCCGGTATCGTTGTTCCACGCCGGAGCGATCTTCCGCAATTTCCAGAAATCCCCCAAACTCATATCCGCCCCGGAACTGCCCTGCTTGAAACCGCAGGCGGCACAGCTTTTCCGCGAAATCAATTCCCGGAGAAACAACCGCATATAGGGCGATTCGCGGTGGGTCTGCTGATATTTCCGGCCGCCGCAATCCAGCGTCAGCGAAAATTGGTGCCAGCCCGAAACTTTGTCCCGGAATGCGGCTGCCTGAACCGGCGATCCCGCCAATCCGGCCGTGTGTCTGACATAACTCCGCCAGACCGCCGGTGATGCCACGCTGTGACAAATGACCTCCGCACACAACAGCCCCGGCCATTCACCCGGCCCAAGAAAACGCCGGAATGCCGCGATCTGGCAGGGCGTTCCGGTATAAAGCAGCTGCCGCCCGGCCTTCAATATCTGTGCCGCATCCCGGAACAATTCCGGCGGGGTCTCCGCCTGCACATATTTGGCCTGCATCAACTTGACCAGCAATGCCGCATCTTCGATCAGGGTGATCCGGACATCCCAATTTTCATCAAACGCAGCCCCGACCACCGCACCGCCGCCGGCCAATACCCGACTGGCCAACTGCGGAAAAATCCCGCCGCTCGATGCCGCCGCAACCATCCCGGCATCCGCCGAAATCGCGTAAAAACAATGCGGATCCGCTGGGGTACAGGCCGCGGCTTCCGCCGGCTCCCGGTTCACGGGACAGAGTTTCCGGCACCGCTGACACTGCACGCAGCAACTTTCATCCACCTGCGGCACCGGGAAACCTTCGGCATCCGGCAGCATCAGGATACATTTCTGCGGGCAGACCGCCACGCACAATCCGCAGCCGCAGCATTCCCCGGCGGCGACCTTCATTGCTCCGCTCCTGCAGTCGCCCGGCGCAAAAAATCCCAACCGGTCCGGCGCAACGATGCCATTTTGCTGTTGACAGCCGCAAAATCCGGCCTGCCCGCCAGACAACCGGCCAGATCGCCGCGGTAATACACCCGTGACAGATCAAAATATTCATCCAGCGTGATGAACCGGGCATCGTGGCGGTTTTTGGGGATCACCACAAACGGCGTGTTGAACAGCAGGGAAAACACCGTACCGTGAAATGAATCCGTCACCACCAGTTCCGCCTGATCGATCAGCGACAGGAATCCGGGAATATCCGGATAACAGACCTCCGCGGTATCCGTTTGGAGCGTACTCTGGTACTGGGCCGGTACGACGATCAGCTGCCACCCGTTTTCCCGGCAATGCCCGGCCAATTCCGGCATCGTCCCGATGGGATTATGCCCCACGGTGTAGATCAGACAATATTTCCCGCGGCCGGACTCCGTTGGCAGATCGAATACCTCCCGCCACGTTTCCGGCGGAAAAAGCATCACCGGGTCCGGCACCAGTTCCGCCTGTTCCACCCCGGCCGCCCGGCATTGCTGCAACGCTTCGCTTTCCCGCACCGAAATGCCGGAAAACGGCGTCAGCATCTCCCGGAAATTCGCCAGATATTCCCGGTCCATCCGGGCTTTGGAACCGACGCTCGCCGCGTAACTGAAACGGCGGGCCTCCGCCGGACCAAACGCCAGAAAATACGGCGGGAACGGTTTTTTGGAACTCCATACCTGATCGGAACCGGTCACCAGCGCATCCGCCTCGATCCCGGCTTTCTGCAGATCCCGGAGGCTGTGAAACTCCTGCTCCGAAATGGTCATATACTGCGCCGCAAATGCCGCAAACCGCCGGGGATGTTTTTTCTCGGCCGTCCACTCCGCCCGGCGCGCCCGCCACGCCCGCCAGACCCGCCACGGCGAACAATACCATTTGCGCAGGATGTTGTGAAATGAAAAACTGGCCCGGAGCAGGACGACTTCATGCCCCAATTCCTTGAGTGCCCGCTGCAGCGCGTATGCCTGAAGCAATGCACCGTAGTTGCTCAATGATCCGTAATGCGTGATCTGCCCGATCTTCACAGCCGATCTCCCTCCGTTCCGCGCCCGCCGTCCATCATCACAGCACCATACCGGCGATCCAGCCGGCGATCAGCAGCGGAATATTGTAATGCAGAAATGTCGGCACGGTGGAGTCGTAAATATGGTCATGCTGACCATCGGCATTCAACCCGGCCGTCGGCCCCAGCACCGATTCGGAGACCGGCGAACCGGCATCGCCCAGCGCACCGGCCACCCCGACCACCGCGAGCGTGGCCAGCGGTGACATCCCCAGGCTCACGCACAACGGCACATAAATCGCCGCGATCAACGGCACGGTGGAAAACGATGATCCGATCCCCATCGTGACCAGCAATCCGATAAAAAGCATCATAAACACCGCCAATCCGCGATATTCACCCACCCCGCGGGAAATGAATTCCACCAGTGTTTCCACCCCGCCGGTCGCTTTCATGACCGAGGCGAAGCCGTTGGCCGCGATCATCACGATCCCGATGGCCCCCATCAGATAAACGCCCTGCACAAAAACATCCTGGGTATCGCGCAGATGGATCACCCGGGCGATCACAAACACCAGCACCGCCGCCAATGCCGCAATAAACAGCGAATCCAGCCAGATCTGGGCGGCAAAACCGACCACCACGGCCACCACCCCGGCAATGATCTTGATGGGGCGGATCTCCACCTCGACCGAAGCCGCCGTCGCCATTTTGGCAGGATCGTAATCCCGTGGCTTCCGGTAACTGATGAAAACGGCGATCAACAGCCCGATCAACATCCCCAGTGCCGGGATCGCCATGGCCCGGACCGTCTGCGACGGGTCCACCACCACGCCGTTGCTTTTGAGGTTGCCCAGCAGAATATCATTGAGATAGATCCGGCCGAAACCGAATGGGAAACACATGTAGGGGGTGATCAGGCCGAATGTCAGGATACAGGCGATCATCCGCCGGTCGAGCCGGAATTTTGCAAAAACCGGCAGCAGCGACGGGATCAGGATCGGAATGAATGCGATGTGGATGGGGATCAGGTTCTGCGACGACATGGAAATCAGCATCAACAGCAGAAGAAGAATGTATTTGAATCCGGCGATCCGCTGCCCGGTGATCTCCCGGTTGATTTTTTTCAGCAGTGTGCGCGCCAGCAGTTCAGTCAGACCGGAGCGGGAAATAACGATGGAAAACGCCCCCAGCATGGCGTAGTTGAAAGCGATCCTGGCACCGTCGCCGAGCCCGCTGCTGAACGCCTCAAGCGTTTCGCTCTCTCCCAATCCGGCCCACAATCCGCCGGCGAGCGCGGCAATGATGATCGCGAACACAACATTCAACCGCAACAGTGACAGCAAAAGCAGGATCGCCACCGAAAAAACCACCGGATTCAGCAATATTTCCCAGGCCATGACCAAGTGTCTCCCCATTGTATCCGAAAACCCATACAGTAAAACAATAACATACAGCCATAAATCATTTTTTCAAACGCCGCCCGGCCGATGGTTCCGCGGCGGGTTGCAAAAATCCGCCCGGCCGTTATATTATCCCGGTATCCGGCGGAGCGGACCCGATGCCGGGCCCCAATCATGCGTCCGGCGATTCCTTGTTCACCCGGTCATCTATAGAAAGGCAGTTGATACCATGCAAATCATACGAACCGGCACCATCGATGCCGATATTGTGGAGGCGAACCCGATCGTATTCCGGGGCAGACTGTATCTGTTTGAGTACATCCGGGAAACCTACTACGACAATCCAGGCCCCTCTTTTTTCCGCTTCATGGATCTTGCCGACGGCACCTTCACCCCGCCATTCGCACACGGCCTGCACATGGGCAATGCTTTTGCGGCCGGGGATAAAGTCTATGTGACCGCGGTGGAAAAATGGGGCGGGTCCCGGTTCTACATCACCGAATCCGCCGATCTGCGGCATTGGAGCGAACCGCGGGTGATCCTGGAAGATCCGGCGTGGGAGGGCTACAACACCTCCTGCTGCCGGGCGGGGGACCGTTTTGTGCTGGCATTTGAATTGGGCAAACCGCTGGAAATGGTCGGTGTCCCCTTTACCATGTTTTTCGCCGAATCGACCGACATGCAGCATTTCCGGGTGCTGCCCGATGCGGTCTTCGGGGCCGGTTTTTACACCGGGGCCCCCATGTTGCGGTACTTTGACGGCTGGTTTTATTTCTTTTATCTGGGCGGCAGTTCCCGGGAGGGCTACACGACCCGGCTCGTCCGGTCGCGGGATCTGCAAACATGGGAATACAGCCCCGCAACGGTCCTACAGGCAGATGCCGCCGACCGCTGTATCGCCGCCGGTGCGGTGTCACCGGAAAAATGGCGGGACAAAGCGGCGACCGCCGTCAACATCAACAATTCCGACCTGGACATGGTCGAATTCGACGGCAATCTGGAATTATCCTACAGCTGGGGCAACCAGCACGGTATTGAATTTCTGGCGCGGGGTGTCATCCGCGGCATCAGCGAAGCCGGTTTCTGCCGCGGATTTTTTGAATCCTGATCACTGCACCAGAACTTCCACCCGGACCGTACGGGTCACGCCCGGAGCCGTCCGGCAGGAAAACACCAGTGTTTCGGTCCCGGCTTCACGGCCGCGGATCTCGATATCCGCTTCGGGGGGATCATCGGCATCGCCATCGTCGTGATGCAGCCGGACCCGGCACTTGACCGGGGCAGCCGAATCCAGCTGCCAACGGATGCCCTCGGCCGGTTTTTCTTCCAGCTCGAAATCGATTTCACCGCCCACCGGCACCGTGACCCGGTACACCGGCTGCAGCCCGGCCAATGTGTATTTGCTGTCATCGACCAGGACCGGAACGGCGGTGGGAGCGGCCTCCGGCACGGCGGGATTGACCTGACAGACAACGGTCTTGAGAGCCTTGCTGATATCGGGCATACGGACATACTTCAGGGTAACGACGGACGGCGTGGCGGCCAGAGCCCGGATCTCGACTTCGGCGGAGCCTTTTTTCCCGAACCATTTGCTGCCGGAGCGGTGTTCCACGCTGACCAGACAGACCCGGGGATCATAAACGGCGATCCACTGACACCCGTCGGCGGGCTCTTCCTCCAGTTTGAATTCCACATCTCTGGCAGCGGCGATCCGGGCGGTCAGTTCCGCCGGGACCCGGTCCAGTGTATAAACCGCATCATCAACCAACACTTCCGCCGCCGGCAGAACTGCCATCTGCCCCAACACCAGCAACATCAGACATGCTTTGAGATTTTTCACCGCTGCCTCCTTTTTTTTCATTCTTTTATATTTCCGGACTGCGCCGCCTCTTTGTTAACGTATCCTGTCTGCGACATATTGCAAATACATCCAAAAAACAAATCAAATGTTTTTCGGATGATGCCGTTTGCATCTTAAAAAAATGGCGATAAATTAGATTTTCATTCTTTTATCCACAACCAGAATACGGAAAGAACGCTTATGATTGCCATTAAAATTTTCATTCTATTGTCGCTGTTGCTGATCGCCGGTAAAATCCTCCGGGTGTTTGTTCCGCTTCTGCAACGGCTGTATCTGCCCAGTTCGGTGATCGGCGGCATACTCGGCCTGATCGTGATACGGTGTTTCCCGGCCCTGTTTCCGGCGGAGATAACCGGCACCATCAGCAAATTGCCGGGATTTCTGATCAATGTGGTGTTTGCCTCGCTTTTTCTCGGTCTGGTGACGCCGCGGCTCAAAGAAATGGTCGCACTGGCGTTTCCGCAGCTTTGTTTCGGCCAAACCATTGCCTGGGGGCAATATGTGCTGGGGCTGGGCCTGACCGGTTTCCTGCTGATCCCGCTGTTCGGGGTCAATCCGGCCTTCGGCAACCTGCTGGAAATCGGATTTGCCGGTGGTCACGGAACCGTTGGCGGCATGACCTCGGTCTTTGAAAAATTCAATTGGAGCGAAGGCATTGCGCTGGGCTACACCATGGCCACGGCGGGGATGATCCTGGCGATCGTGCTGGGGATGATCCTGGTCAACTGGGCGACCCGCCGGGGGCATGTCTGCCATGTTTCCGCGATGGCGGAACCGGATGAATTCCGGCTCCGGGGGCTGTACCGCAAAGCGGAGCAACCGGCGGCGGGACGGCAGACGGTGTGCAGTGATTCCATCGACACGCTGGCCTGGCACAGTGCCATTCTGGGGCTGGCGATCGCGTTCGGTTATCTGCTGTTGAATCTGGCGCAATGGCTGGAGGTGATTTGTTTTCCGCAGTTTGAGACCCGGCTTTTCTCCGGATTTCCGCTGTTTCCGCTGTGCATGGTCGGGGGGCTGTTGATCCAGTGGTTTCTCCAGTGCATCAAAGCGGAATCGCTGATCGACCATGGCCAGATGAAACGGCTTTCCGGGGCGGCTTTGGATTTTCTGGTGGTTTCGGCGGTTGCCACCATCCGTCTGGAGGTGGTTCTGCAAAACTGGCTCCCGTTGTTGATCCTGATCGTTGCGGGGGCGGCTCTGGGGGTGATCATGGTGCTGCTGGTGGCTCCCCGGCTTTTCCGGCAGGCGTGGTTTGAACGGGCGATCGCGGACTTCGGGCAATCGCTGGGGGTCACGGCTACGGGGCTGCTGCTGCTCCGCACGGTCGATCCGGAAAACCGGACGGGAGCGGCGGAGGCATTCGGCTACAAACAGTTGCTTTATGAACCGTTTCTCGGTGGCGGCCTGTGTACGGCATTGGCCCTGACACTGGTTTTCACGATCGGCTGGTTCAAGGTTTTTGTCGGCTGTCTGATCCTGTTTCTCTTCTGGGGTGGTGTAACTGCCGCCATTATGATCCGCAACCGCCGCGGCTGATCCGGCGGCGGTCGCGGGGTGGTCCGCCGGGGATGGCGCGGAACTGCCCCTGCCGATCCCCGGAACGGGTCGGGATCATTCGATCTCGAAGGTGAATTCATCCCGCGGACCGGTCTTCCACGCCAGATGACGGGTGGACGGGGAAATGGCGAAAAGCGGCGAAAATGTGCGTGCCTTAACGGTCTTGCGATCGGGCATGAATTCCAGCAGCCGCAGCCAGCCGTCGCCGCCGTTACCGCTCCAGCCGCCGCCGATGGCCTGGGTATTGAATGCCATCTGGGCAACGGACTTGCCGGACTCGTTTTTGTCCATGGAGAATGCGATGCCCCGTTCCCACACATCCGGCTTGGCGATATGGCCGCAAACGACCATCCGGATATTTTTGGCCGGGTAAACCAGTTTGCGGAAGATCCCCTCCCCGGCATTGCCGCCGGCCTTGTTGAGTTCATATTTTTCTTCCTGGAGCCGTTTCCCGGTCCATGCCAGATACGAATGGGTCAGCACGATCCCGATATGATCGGCAAAGCGGGGACTGTCGGCTACTTTCTTTGCCCATGTCAAATCGGCATCGCTGGGGGCGAACTGCAGCACGATGACCAGAAACTTCCGGTTGTCCGGGTGCGGTGCGGTGAATTCGTAGGCGGAGTTCTGCAAAGTGGCCCGGTTGAAAGCATTCGGGGCACACTCGACCAACTGACGGCGGGTCAGGGGATTGCGGTCGGTGGGGAAATAGTCTTCAAAAAAGGAGTCACGGTTTTCGGCGGTACGCACGTGACCGTAATCGTGATTGCCGGTGGCCAGAATATAGGGCAGTTCGCCATCGAGCCGGGTCATGATACGGGAAAATGCCTTCCAGCTTTCCCGGGCGACCAGACGGGTGCGGCGGCCGCCGGTATGTCTGGCGTCGTTGTTGTCCACCAGGTCGCCGGTAAAGAGCACCTGCTGGATCTTCATGGGCTCGCGGTTGTTCACGATCCACGCCATCATCAAGTCGAGAATACCGTGATTGGCCGGGTGCTGACTGTACGCCTGGGTATCCGGCACCACCACCATCGACCACGATTGCGGATTTTCCAATGCCGGCGGCTGATACGCCGGAGCGGCGGCGGGTTCCGCGGCACCTGCGGTCAGAAAAAGAACAACACCTGCTGCGGCGGCAGCAAACCATTTACAAGACATCCTGCATCCTCCTGTTTGATTTTGTAAAATTGGGAACCGCTACGGTAACTGAAACGCAATGTAGCCGTTCCCTGCGGGAAATCAAGCAATAAACCACCCATTCCGGAAAAATAATTCCGTTTTTTATCAAAAAAATGCTTGCTTTTTTCTCATATATAGGTATATATATGCAAGGCAGTGGATTGCTGTGTATTCAGCATGATACTGCAGAAGACGATCAGTAAACGCGGAAAGTTCTCTTTCTGTATCAGGCCATGCAACCAAGCAACGAAAGGAAGGAAAAATGGCTGACTATTATTTGACAGTGAATGGCGAGTATTTTGACGAAGCCGGGGATTTCAATGACGGTATCGATTACGTGTTCGAGTGCCGCAACGAGGGTGTCGATGCGGTCTTGTGCGTGACCGGCGGCAGCGCCACTCCCCTCACCGGCACCGAATTCTACCTCAAAGGAGCCAGCACCACCATCACCGGCGGCGTTATCACGGGCTGGGTCTATTGCGGTTTTAATTCTGTCTCCTCCGAAGAAGTCATCAAGTCGCAGGAAATCATCCTTGACGGCGGTACCATTAGCGGTAACCTCTCGCTGGGCTCCCACTCCGGCGACAGCTATGTTGAAAATGTCACGCTCACGGTCAAGAGCGGTATCATTACAGGTCAGATCCTGACCGGTAACACCGGCCACGTCGGCGATGTCACCATGAACCTCCTCGGCGGCGACCTCCGCAACACCATCAGCTGTACCGCCATGGCGGGCACCGGCAAAACCGGCAATGTGGTCGTGAACTTCGATGGTTACTCCAATGCTGCCCGCTGGGTCCATGCCGCCTACCGCGGTTCGGCCGAATCGGTCACCATCAATGTCAAACAAGGGCACCTCCACCTCATGAACCTGGGCGCGGGCTTGGCCGGTGCCGTAGCGACCATGCCGGTCACGCTCAACTTGACCGGCGGTACCATCAATAACATCTGCCTCAACTACACCGCCACCTCGGCCCTGATCGGCGATGTCACCGTCAACATGTCCGGCGGTGTTGTCAACACCAACTTCCGGATGGGTAACTGGTCGCAGGGCGCGGCCGATTTCGTGGAAAGCACCGGCACCACCACCATCAACCTGACCGGCGGCAGTGTCAATACTGATATCTACGGCGGCGGTACTGCCATCCACAAGGGCGATGTTGTCATCAACATTTCCGGCACCTATCACAGCAGCAAAATCATCTACGCCGGTGCCCCCAACGGCCCCGGTATGGTGGATGGCAACACCACCATCACCGTTTCCGGCGGTACCTGGGAAGGCTCCAGTTACTGGCTCATGGGCGGCGGCAAATACGGCAAAACCACCGGCAAAGCCACCATCAACATTCAGGAAGGTGCCAATGTTTACCACATCTTTGGCGGCGGCCGCGAAGCCGGTTCCGATGTCCTTGGCGGCGTCGAAATCAACGTTTCCGGCGGCGAGATCCACGGTGTGTGTCAGGGTGCCGGCTATCGCTCCAATATCGAAGGCGGCGTGAACATCAACGTCACCGGCGGCACCTTCTGCCGTGATATGAAAGCCAATTACTGGGTTGCCGGGTACATCATCGGTGGTGCCAGCAACGCCCTGCCCGTCATCAAAGGCGATATCAACATCAGCGTTTCCGGCGCGGTTGTTCATGGCGGCATCCTCGGCGGCTCTATCGGCGGTACGATCGAAGGCAACATCACGATGAACATTTCCGGCATCACCGTCGGTACGGTTTCCGATGGCGTTGTGGATGGCGGCGGGATCACCATTTTCGCCGACAACCAGGCTGAAATCATCGGCAATGCCACGGCCACCATCACCGATGTTACCGCTTACGGCAACCTCTACATCAGCACTACCGGTGCCAACTACATCGAAGGCGATACCACCGTCACGGTCGCCAACAGCTCCTTCGCCAATATCGCCCTCGAAAAAGGTTACTTCTTTGAAGAAGTCAACGAAGAAACCGGCGAAATCACAATTGGCGAAACCAGAGAAACCGAAATCAACGGCAACGTTCTCTTCGATCTGACCAACGTCACCGTTTCCGGCAATGTCTATGGCCAGAGCCTCAAGCTCAATCTGGTCAAATTCTCCGAAGAAGGTCAGGGTGCCACCCTCGCCGTCAGCGGTAAACTGA
>JAFQLP010000172.1 GCA_017414565.1 Lentisphaeria bacterium
CCCCAGCCCCGGACAACAACCCGGAAACCGGCCTCCATGCTGGCATCCGAACTCTCCCCCCGCGAACAGGAAATATTGCGTGCCCAGTTAAAGGATAATGCGATCCCGGAAAAAACCAGGGAAGAACAGGAACAACTTGGTAAGCAAAACCGCAACTGGGTCTTTGGATTTTAACTGTAACAGACAGATTGGTGATAACAGCAAAAAAAGGAGATTTCTTATGGCTGACATCAAACAATTGCTGAATGACGAGATCCGTCGTCTGGCCCGCAAAGAAGTGAAAGCGGCGGTCGTGCCGCTGCAGCAGATCGTGTCCGCGCAGAAAAAGGTCATTGCCGACCTCGCCAAGCGGATCAAGGAACTGGAAGCCGCGGCTCCGCAGCCGGCCGTCTGCGAAACCCCGGTCGCGGACAGTGCCGCCGACAGCAGTGTGAAATTCCGGATCTCTCCGGACGGCATCCGCAAACTCCGTGAAAAACGCGGTCTCACCCAGCTTCAGCTGGCCCAGCTTCTGGATGTCAACCAGTTCACCATCAGCAACTGGGAACAGGGCAAAAACAAACCCCGCCGCGGTCAGAAAGAAGCCCTGGCGCAACTCCGCAAAATGGGCAAACGGGAATTCAAGGCGTTGGCTTTGAGCAAGATCCCGGATTTCAAAGTCAAAGGTAAACAGCAGAGCCGCCGCAAGGTGGAAGTTGCTCCGGAACAGGCCTGATCTGATCCGTTCCGTTTGACGGCATAAAAAAACCTTTCCTGCACCGGGAAAGGTTTTTTTGTACCGCTGTTGTGAAAATTATTTGCCGTCCGCCGCCAACTGCACCGCGGTAACGGTATTGCGCATCAGCATGGCAATGGTCATGGGACCGACCCCGCCGGGAACCGGCGTGATGAGCGAAGCCACCTGACTGACTTCATCGTAATCCACATCGCCAACCACCCGGTAGCCTTTGGGCGCGGCCGGATCATCCACCCGGTTGATCCCGACATCGATGACCACCGCTCCGGGCTTGACCATATCGCCCCGCAGGAATTCCGGTTTGCCGATGGCGCACACGATCAGATCCGCCTGCCGGGTGTATTGTGCCAGATCCGGGGTGCCGGAATGCACACAGCACACGGTGGCATTGGCCCCTTTGGCTTTCTGCATCAGCATGGCGGTGATCGGTTTGCCGACGATGTTGGAACGGCCGATGACCACCGCAAATTTACCGGCGGGATCAAAACCGCTGCGGGCCAGCAGTTCCATGACACCGCGGGGGGTACAGGGAGAAAAACCCTCCGTTTCACCGATCAGGAGATTGCCCACGTTTTCGGGATGGAAACAATCGACATCTTTTTTCGGGGAAATGGCGTGGATCACCGCCTGTTCATCCAGATGGGCCGGCAGCGGGAACTGCACCAGAATACCGTGGACCTCCGGATCGGCATTGAGTTCACCGATCAGAGCCAGCAGTTCGCTCTGGGTGGTTTGCGCCGGCAGCACGATCTGCCGCGATTCCATGCCCAGTTCCCGGCAGGTACGGGTTTTGTTGCGGACATAGATCTGGGAGGCGGGATCATCCCCCACCAGCACCACCACCAGCACCGGCGTGATGCCTTTGGCCTTCCATGCCGCGACTGCCGCCGCTGTTTCCTGATTCACCTGTGCCGCAATGGCTTTGCCGTCAATGATCGCTGCGCTCATTTTTTCCTCTGTCCGGGGTTTGTATTTGACTTGACTGATAATATAACGCCGGGGCGGGATTTTTTCAATCTGCTGCTTGACGGAGTGACCCGGCGGTATTATTATATGCCGTATCTGTTTTCGATTGGAGAATCATCATCAAGGAGCGACCGTCATGCAGCGGGACCCGGAATTTGAAAAATTGCTGATCCGTCATCCGGCCATCAAAGCCGAGGCCTACGAATTGATCCAGAACGGGTTGGCCTGTGCCATGAAACATTTGCAGCAGCACCGCCATTTGAGCGCGGCGGAGGTGGTACGCGGTCTGCTGGATCACGCGACCGCCGAATTCGGCCCGCTGGCTCCGGCGGTATTGGCCGAATGGGGGCTGAACGGTGCCGCCAATGTGGGCGATGCCGTTTACAACCTGATCGACATCGGTCATCTTTCCGCTTCGCCGGATGATGATCCCGAAGATTTCAAGCGGGTGGATTTCTGGTTTGCCGCCCCCGTTGTACCGCCGATGCCGGAACCGGGAACTTTGCCCATCATCGATGATTGAAAATAACGGCAGTTGCGGTATATTATCCGGAACGCGGATACAATCACGATTTCACAACAGGAGATGCACATATCATGGAACAAATCTGCCGTTTTCACCGTGTACTGTTGAAACTCAGCGGCGAAGCCCTGAAAGGCTCCCGTACCGATGGTTACGAACCGGAAGCCGTCAAACAGATCGTGGAGCGGATCCGCTCCATCCGTGACTGCGGCGTACAGGTGGCCGTGGTGATCGGGGCCGGTAATCTCTGGCGCGGTGCCGCCGGAGCCGGGGCCGGGATGGATCGCGTGACCGCCGACGGCATGGGGATGCTGGCAACGGTGATGAACGCCCTGTGTGTCAAAGATTTTTTGCGGGCGGCCGGGATCCCCGCTCTGGTGCAGACCGCCGTCCCGATGGAACCCATTGCCCGCCGTTATGACCGGGATGCCGCCGTGGCCGCGCTGGAAGCGGGTACCGTGGTGCTGTTTGCCGGCGGTACCGGCAGTCCGTTTTTCACCACCGACACGACCAGCGCGCTCCGGGCATTGGAAACCGATTGCGATGCCATGCTGAAGGCCACCAAGGTCGATGGCATCTACTCCGCGGACCCGATGAAAGATCCCACCGCGGTCCGTTACGACCGGTTGTCTTTTGACGAAGCGATCTCCCGCAACCTCCGGGTGCTGGATCAGACGGCATTTTCGATGTGCCGCGACAATCATCTGCCGATCATTGTTTTCAACTTCAATGATCCCGAAAGTTTCCGCCGGGTGCTGGCCGGAGATACCGGTGCCGGAACCATTGTCAGCGATAATTGAGCGCAGGTGACAAAATGCGTTTGCTGCTGTTTGTGCTGTGCGGATTGCTGTTGGCCGGGCTGACCGGCTGTCAGACCGGGGGCGACCCGGCTCCCCGGATCGGGGTCGTGCTGCCGTTGAGCGGTCCGTACGCGGCGTACGGGCGGCAGATCCTGGACGGCATCGAATTTGCCCGGCAGACCGTGCAGAAAACCAGAACGCCCGGCGATCCCATTCCCGAACTGGTGGTGCTGGATGATGCCGGTGACGGAGCCAAAGCCCTGCAGGCGTTCCGGGAACTGGCCGATCAGCATGTGATCGCCGCGTTGGTCGGATTTTCCTCGGCTGAAGTGCTGGCGGTCCGCAACGAAGCCGCCAAACGGGAGATCCCGGTCATCACCCCCACCGGCAGTCACGACGGGATCACCCGGGACAATGATTTTTTGTTCCGGGCCACCTTCAATGATTCGTTTCAGGCCAAAGCCCTGGCCCGATATGCCAGAGTCAATGCCCGGTGCAGCCGGATGGCCGTTATGCTGAATCTGGACGAAAATGCGGTTTACGCCCGTGATCTCGGACGGCAGACGATACAGGATTTTGTGGACATGGGCGGGACCGATTGCGGGTCGGCCGGATTCCGCGAAAGCGATGATGATTTCCGTCCGGCGGTCACGGAACTGCTGCGCGGCGAACCGGATGTTGTCATGGTTCCGGCCTACCCTGCCTGTGCCGGCAAAATCATTGCAACGCTGCGTGATTGCGGGTTCCGCGGCCTGATCCTGGGCAGCGACAGCTGGTGGGGCGATGATCTGCTGCGGTATTGCGGCATGAATGCGGCTCCGGCGGTTTTCCCCAGCACGATCCCGGCGGATATGAGCGGCAATATGGCCGCCTTCAAAAAACGGATCATGGCTGCCGGATACGGGGAACCGACCGACAACACCGTACTCGGTTACGATGCCCTGCTGTTGCTGATCCCGGCGATCGACGACAGCGATTCCTCCGACGAAATTGTCCGGCGGTTGGGCCGTATCCGCGCCCTGCCGGGGGCCTGTGACCCCCTGTATCTGAAAGAAAACGGCGATATGATCCGCCCGGTCTATATCAATGAGATCGCCAGTCCGGCCCCCGGCAGTATGCCCGGGTTCCGGCTGCGCCGGGTCATTCCCGCCAACCGTTTGGAACGCATCCGTCAACCGGAAGAAAAAAGGAAAAATCTGCTATGGAATATATGATCGCCCGCGGCTCCGCCGGAACCGGACCGACTTTGGATTGGAACGATCCCGGCTGGGGCAATGCCCGCAGTGAAACCATTACCCATTTTCACGCCAAAAGCAGCAGTCACCACCCGCAGGTGGAATTCAAGACCTGCTGGAACGATGACGGTATCCGGGTGTTGTTCCGGGTCCGCGATCAATATGTCAAAAGCGTGGCCGTCAAAGATATGGACTGCGTGTGCCGCGACAGTTGTGTGGAATTTTTCGTCTGGCCGGGCAAGGCCAACGGTTATTTCAATTTTGAATTCAGTTGCGGCGGGGTGCTATTGAGTCAGTTCATCCGCGACTGGACCCGGGCTCCCGGCGGCTTTGTGGATTTCGATGCGCTGACGCCGCCGGAACTGGCCATGGTCAAACGCGTTTCCACCATGCCGCTCCGGACCGAAGAAGAAATCACCACGCCGCTGGACTGGCGTTTGGGGTTCTTTGTGCCGTTTGCTCTGATCTGCGGCCGTCCGGGGATCCCGGTGCCGGTATCGGGGGAATGCTGGAAGGGCAATTTCTTCAAATGCGCCGATGATACCAGCCATCCCCACTGGGGCATGTGGCGGCCGGTTGAGCCGCTGAATTTCCATGCGCCGCAATTTTTCGACACCATCCGTTTTGAATAATCACCCGGAGGGTTCCTGCCATGCCGATACATGATATCATCGGGGTGTTTGTCAAACTGTTTGTCCTGCTGACTCCGTTTTTTCTGTTGTCGGTATTCGTTACCATGACCAGCGAATACACCGTCCGGGAACAGCGCAGCATTGCGTGGCGGACCGCGCTGGCCATCTGGCTCATCTGTACGGCGATCTATTTTTTCGGGGACCGGATCTTCTCCTATCTGGGGATCACACCGGCGGCATTTCAGGCCGGTGCCGGGGTGCTGCTGATGTTGTGCGGGATCGAACTGGTGCGCGGCACGCCGGTCGCCGCCAACGGTATCCGCAAAGCCGAAAGCAGCGGCGATATCGCCGTGGTGCCGCTGGCCATTCCCTACACCGTCGGTCCCGGCACGATCGGGACGCTGCTGGTGATGGGGTCGGAATCCGGCCACAACTGGGTTTTGCGGTCGATCGAATTGAGCGGCCTGACCATTGCTGTTGGGGCGATCTGGCTGATGCTGGCCTTTGCCTACCGCATCGAAGCGTGGCTCGGAGCCAAAGGGCTGAACATCCTGACCAAACTGACCGGCCTGTTTCTGACGGCTCTGGCGGCCCAGTTGATGCTCAATGCCCTGAAATCGATCCTGCCGTCCTGACCGGTCATTCAGCCGCCATCCGGCGGAGCAGCCGGATCTCGTCGGCCCAGCGATCCGGCTCCGGCGTTTCCAGGATCAGCGGAATGCTGCCGATCCGGGGATCGGTCACGATCCGGCGGAATGTTTCCACACCAAGCGCACCGTCACCGACCGGCGCGTGACGATCCAGGTGACTGCCGCAACCGCCTTTGGTGTCGTTGAGGTGCATACCGGCCAGATATTCCCAGCCGACGGCGGCGGCGAATTCCGTCATGCACGATTCGTATCCTTCGCCGGTGGCCAGATCGTAACCGGCCGCGTAGGCGTGACAGGTGTCGATACAAACACCGACCCGGCCGGGCCGGTCGATTTTTTCCAGCAGGGAACCCAGTTCGGCAAAGGATGATCCGACACAACTGCCCTGCCCGGCTGTATTTTCGATGACCGCCATCACATCCGGCACCGCATCGATCGCGGCCCGGACCCCTTCGGCAATATTCGTCAATGCCTCCGGCACCGGGGATTTGCCCAGATGACTGCCGGGGTGAAAATTCAATTTGGTCAGGCCCAGCGCATGACAACGCTCCATTTCGGCCGTGAACGCCGCCGTGGCCGCCCGCCGTTTATCCGGATCGGGATTGCCGAGGTTGATTAGATAACTGTCGTGCGGCAGAATGAAATCCGGATCAAAATGATGCGCCGCGCAATGCCGCCGGAATGCCTCCACGCTCTCTTCGGACAGCGGCGGCGCGCTCCATTGCCGCTGATTTTTCGTAAAAAGCGCAAAGGCATCCGCGCCGATGGCGGCGGCATTCAACGGCGCATTTTCCACGCCGCCGGCAATACTGACATGGGCTCCGAAGCGTTTCATGCAAAAAGTTTCTCCGTCAGCACCACAAATGTTTCCACCGGCACCCGGTCCGGACGGATCTCCCAGGCGATCCCGGCGGCCGCAAATGCCGCTTCCACTTTTTCACGCCCGAAATTGGATGCCAGCACCCGTCCCATCTGTTTGCGCCGCTGCGAAAAAGCCGTGCGGACAATACCGCTCAAATGCCGCCGGAACACCGGATCGACCTCCTGCTCCCGGCGTTCAAAAGCGACCACCGCCGAATCCACCTCCGGCGGCGGATAAAACACCTCCGGCGGCACAGCCCGGGCGATCCGGACCCGGTAATCGAACTGGATACGCACGCTCAACGCACCGTAATCTTTGCTGCCGGGCGCGGCACAAAGGCGGTCCGCCATTTCGCGCTGCAGCATAAAGACCATGCCCTCCGGCAGGCGCGGCAGTTCCAGCAGCCGCATCAGAAAAATACTGCTGATCGAATACGGCAGATTGGCGATGGAGCGGTACGGCCGGTCGGCGGGGACCAGTTCCGCCAGATTGACCCGGCAGGCATCCGCTTCGATCAGGGTGAAATTTTCCGCCTTCAGATTCCGGCGGAGATACTCCGCGATCCGGTGGTCGAATTCCACGGCCGTGACTCTGGCACCGCTGTCCAGCAGTTTCCGGGTCAATGCGCCGAATCCGGGCCCGACTTCCAACACCATTTCCCCCGGCTGCGGAGCCGCTTCGCGCACAATGGCATCCAGCAGATTGCCATCGCAGAGGAAATTCTGCCCCAACCCGCGTCCGGGACGCATCCCGATGGCCTCGAGTGCCGTCAATAATTCTTTGCGATTCATCCGTGTCTGTGCCCGCAGCAACCGCCGGCGCAACCGCAGCCGGAAGCGGCAGCGGCACACTCGGACGCATGTGAACAGGGCGCGGTACTGCGCGACGATGCAACCGCAATGGCACTGGGTTGCTTGACGGTATCCCCTGAACCGCAGGAATCGCAGGCAACGGGGGTGTCAAACCGCGGCACCAGTCTGGTTGTCACTGTGCCGCATTGTTTGCACAAATAACGGAAAATCGGCATCTTTTTTCCTCCGGAGGTTGTTTCCCTGATTTCAGGTATTACATTAAACCGGAAACGCTTTTTTGTCAAAAAAAATACGGATAAAGATATGAAAGTTGTCACAGCGGCCGTCATCCGCCGCGGCTATGAAATATTAATTTGCGACCGTCCGGCGGGGAAACCGCCTGCCGGCTGGGAATTTCCGGGCGGCAAAGTCGAACCCGGCGAAACCCCGGCCGCGGCACTGCGCCGGGAATTGCGGGAGGAATTGGGGGTGACGGCTCTGGTGCTGGACCCCATTTTTGAGGAAACAGTGCCGGAAAAAGATCTGCGGCTGATTTTCATGCGGGCCCTGCCGGTCCTGCCGCATCCGGACCCGGTGCCGCAGGAGGAGCAGCATTTCCGCTGGGTGAAAATCAGAGATCTGCCGCATTGTGAGCTGCTGCCGGCGGACCGGAATTTTGCCTGTTTTCTGGCATCTGCCGGCAATTTTACGGCAGATCCGGCGTTATAACCGGCTGTAGGAAATCGGAAAAACAGAAAAAAATTCATATAACTGCAATTTTTTCAAACAGATAACGTTAATTATGCTTGGGAATGTAAGCCATTGCGAAGACATGGATTTGATCCGGCTAGTCTCCTCCGGCAATGAGGTGGCTTTCAATGAGCTTTATTCCCGCTACCGCCACCGTCTGTACGGCTATCTGAACAACCTGCTGCCGGGGCAGACAACGGTGGTTGATGACATTTTCCAGCAGACCTGGCTGCGGGTGCTGGAACAATTGCCGAAATACCGGGATCACGGCTGTTTTTCGGCGTGGCTTTTCCGGATCGGACGGAATCTGCTTTACGATCATTTGCGGAAGAGCCGCCGGACCGCCGCCTGGCTGGAACTGGATGCCGGAGATACGCCGGAATTGGATGCGCCGCCGGAGTACGCGCCGTGGCATGAACTGGACGAGGCCGAAGTGGGAGCTGCGGTCGCCGATGCGCTGGCATCGCTGCTGCCGGAACAGAAGGAGGTGTTTCTGATGCGTCAGGAGAATATCCCGTTCCGCGAGATCGCCGCCATCCAGCAGTGTTCCATCAACACGGTTCTGGCAAGAATGCAATACGCACTGAAACATTTGCGGGCCCACTTGAGCAAGGTGGACCGGGGAGGTTTGTTATGAATCAAAACTGCGAAAAATTCCGGGAAGCGGTCTTGTCGGTCGAACAGCAGCCGGATCGGGAAACGGCGGCCCATCTGGCCGTCTGTCCCGCCTGTGCGGCGTGGCGTCAGGAGGCGGAGCGGGCCGCCCGGCTACCGGTCCCCGCCGTTCTGCCTCCCCCTGCCCTCGAACACCGGCTGTTCACAGCGGCCCATGCGGAATTGGCCCGCATCCGGCGGCGGCGTTTCTGGCTCCGCAGCAGTGCGCCTTTTGCTGCTGCGGCGGCGGCTGCTGCGGCGGCTTGTGTGATCTGGCTCCAGCCGCCGGCACCGGTATTCGACCCCACCCCGGCTCTGGCGGAATTGCCGGATGTTTTCACCTGGGATGTGTACGAGGAAGCCTCGTTTGAATTGGATCAGGAACTGACCAGCCGTCAGATGGATTTCAGCGATACCGTGATTTTCTGGTAACGCAGAGGAGATGGACAAAATGAAAATGATCTGTGTAAATGTACTGACAGCGGTATTGATGACAGCCGGTCTGGCCGCCGCTCCGGAGAAACCGGAACCGCAACCGCCGCCCCGGCCCAATCCGCCGCACGGCCGGCAGGAACGCGGCAACCGGGGCCATTGGCGGATCTTTGCCGATATGTCGGAAGAAGACCGCAAAGCCATGCGGGAATTGCAGAAAAATTCGCCGGAGGAATACAACCGGACCATGAAAGAACGGGCCGCGGCGTGGGAAAAAAAACAAAAGGAACGCATCGAAAAAATCCATCAGCTGGTGATCGCCAGCCGCGACCGGACCGATCCGGCCAAAAGCGATGCCGCCCGGCAGGAATTGCGTGAATTCATCCGCCGCGGTTATTTTGAACGGCTTGAGCGCAACGAGCGTTATGTTGAAGAATTGAAAAAACGGGCTGAACATCTGGAGCAGGATTTGGAACGGAAACGCCAGAAGGCCGATCAGGAGATCGACAAAGTGGTACAAATGCTGATCGAAGATAAAATGCCGCCACCCCGGCCCGGAGCCGCCCGTCCGGAACCGAAACCTGTCGCTCCGGCCGCCGAATAATGCGTGCCGCGATCTTGGGGCTGCTGTGTCTGACAGCAGCGACATTGCCGGGCGCGGAAAATCAGCAGTATTCTCTGGAGCAACTGCAGACGGCGATCCGGACACCATCCCCCCGGAAGAAGATCGCCCCCCTGGTCGAATCGATGGTCCGGTCCTATTCCCTGACGGCGGAGATCCTGCTGGCCCGCGCCATTCTGACCGATCCCGCGCTGGCGGTTCCGGCCGCGAAGGCATTGTTCGCCCGCCTGTCGGAAGACGGGGCGGTGCCGGATCTGCGGCTGGCCTGCTGGATGTGTTATTTTCTGCGGAACTGGCTCCCGGCCGACTGCATCCCGCTGGACCGCTGGATCGAAATGGAAAAAGCGGCAATCGCATCCGGCACGCCGGCATCTTTACAGCCGGAGAGCCCGGCCATGTATTATCTGCCGTTGATCGACCGGCTCAAAAACGACCAGCTGTGCGCCCTGCGTTTCGATGATGCGCTGGCAACTTTGCAAATGAAGAAAACATGGCTGTCCGGCCCGGATGACTCCTGGCTGCTGGAGCTGGCCATGAGCCTCTGTTTGGCCGTGCAGTTCCACCCGGAAGATGCCGGTTGGCAGAAAAAGTTCCGGACCGCCATGCAGGCGGTGACCGCGGGAGAATCGGCATTGACCGATTCGCCCGATGACTTACTGGCCCGCGGCAACTGGTATCTTTCGGTCAACTGTCCGGAGGATGCCAAACGGATCGCCGCCACTCTGGCCGAAAAATATCCCGATTGGCTCCCCGGATTGTATTTCCGGATCAATCTGCTGCGGGCTCTGCGGGATTTCGCCGCATTGGAACAACAGGCGGCCGCTTTTCCCGCCGATGACATGCGGCGGCGGCTCTTTCTGATTCCGGCGGCACTCGGCCGCGGCGACCCCGATACCGCTGTAACACTGATGCAGCAGAGCCGGATGCCCGGTGAACCTTTTCCGGAACTGGCCATGGCTCTGATATACGGCAAACGGTTTACCGAGGCGGAGAAAGAGATCGCCCTGCTGGCCATACCCGAACAGGAGAAAATGCAAACGATACTGGCGATCTGCCGGGGGACTCCGGAGGCCGTTCTGCCCCATCTGCAACAGCGCGAAAAAGAACTTCAGGGCGGCGACCGGATCATGATCCGGGTGTTGCTGTTTGAAATTATCGAATGTACCCGCGACCGGACGTTACTGCAGCATTACTGGAATCGCTTCCAGGCCGCCGGTGAATTGCGTGATCCGGTCATGGCCAACATGGTCGGCTATGTCGCTGCCGAACTGGATCACCGGTTGCCGGAAGCCCGGAAACTGATCGAACAAGCCATAACGGTCGATCCGTTTGAGGCATCGTTTCAGGACAGCATGGCGTGGGTGCTGTACAAACAGGGAGAACTGACGGAAGCCAGAAAATGGATCGAACGCAGCCTGGCCGGGGTAGAAAAAGACGGGGATTACACGGTTATTGCCATCCATGCCGGCGACATTTGCGCCGCCCTCAAGGATTACCCGGCGGCCCGGAAATATTATCAGATGGCTCTGGAACTCCGGCCGTACAGCATCCGTCACGAAAATGTCATCCGGGAAAAAATGCGGAAACTGATTTGATTTTGCGGTTATTACCATTACATTGATGCGGTCGTTGTATTTTTTCCGGTGACAGAAAAACTCCAGAGGTATGCAATGTATTTTTATGAATTCTGGCAATTGAACCGCCGCCTCGTTCCCGTCGGCCGAACGACGGATATGACACTCAAAGCGCGTTATGAACAACGGCAGATCTCCGGACTCCGCCGTCAGGGCAACCTGATACTTCAGTGTGTTTCCAATGACGGCGTACTGCTCAACGGCGAAAACGCCCCCTGGGACGGCTACGATCCGGTCGTCTGGCAGGTCGGCGAGGCCGATCCGGACACACTCTGCTGGCAGATCACCCCGCCGTCTGAAGGGGAATACCATTACCAGTTGATCCTGGAACAGCCGGAGCGGCGGGACATCATCGCCGAATGGAGTCTTTATGCCCTGCAGGACGATCTGCTGCCGCTGATCCCGCTCCGGGGCGATATGCACATCCACACCAGTTGGTCCGAGTGCGGCAACCGCAACGAAGATCCCCGTTATGTGGCGGCATGGGCCCGCAAACGCGGATTGGATTTTGTTGCCATCACGGATCATGCCCAGCGCGAACCCTCCCTGCTGGCGGCGGAATTCATCCGCAATACCGGCAGTTCGTTCCGGATCTATCCGGGCGAAGAAACCCATCAGTTGATGGAAAAACAGCCGACGCTTTTCTGCCGCAACCGCTTTCTGCCCTACAATCACATCGTCGGTTTCGGCGCGCGGGATGGCGTTATCAAATGGGCAAACGAACATTTTGACGAATACTGGCAGGATATCGAAGCCCGGGCGGCGGCACTGCCGGATCATCACCCCCGATCCATCCGGCTGGCCATGGCGGGCGCCGACTGGCTGATCGACAAAATCCACGAATTCGGCGGGCTGGCGATCTTCTGCCATCCCTTCTGGCGACCCTGCAACCGCCACAACCTGCCGGCACCGGTCCGGGAATACATTTTGCAGCAGAACAAATTTGATGCCATGGAGGTGATCGGCCTCTGCAGTGCCACCCACAACCATGCGGAGATCGAAGGCAACCGGCTGGCGGTGGCGTGGTGGCAGCAGCAATCCATCCGCCGAGGTTCCATGATCCCGCTGGTCGGCAATACCGACAGCCATGCGACCCGGGCCATGATCGGGCGTCACTACACGCTGGTCTTTGCGGAATCCAACACGCTTCCGTCCATTCAATCGGCGATCCGGGCGGGGCGTTCCGTGGCGTGCATCCGTTTCCCGAAATACCCGCTGGATATCTTCGGGGATTTCCGGCTGGTTTCCTACGCTTATTTTCTGGAACGGGAATATTTCCCGGAACACGATGCCCATTGCGCCGCCGAAGGGGAACGCCTCCTGGCCGAACTGCAACCGGCATCGCCGCTCCACGGTTGAACTTTTATCACGAAAAAAACATCATGCTGAAACGACTGTATTTTTTGGGACTGTTTCTGATCTGCGGCAATCTTCTGGCCGCCAAAGATCTGATCATCACGGATTTTGTTGCCGGTGATGGCAAAACCGATGTCAGCGATGCCATTCAGCGGGTCATCGACACCAACCCGAACCGCACCATCTATTTCCCGGACGGGACCTACCTGATCGGCAAACCGTTGGTGACTCCGGCCGATCCGGCCCGGAGTGTTTCCCTGAAACTGGCTGATTTTGCTGTGATCAAAGCGGCGGCCAACTGGCGATCGCCGGAGGCGATGATCCGGCTCGGCGGCTCCCATCCGGCCGCGGTTATCAAGCAGGTCGGCAGCAATTATTCATTTTCCGGCGGGGTCATCGACGGCAGCGGGATCGCCAACGGGATCGCCATTGAAAGCGGGCGGGAAACCGCCATCCGCTTTACCTCGATCAAACACACGCCCATCGGGATCACCATCAAACGCGGTTCCGGCGGCGGATCGTCTGATGCCGATATCTACAATGTCAATATTTACGGTACCGGCAAACGGGATTCCATCGGCGTACTGGTGCAGGGTCACGACAACACGCTGACCAACATGCGGATCGCCAAGGTCCACATCGGGGTCAAACTGGATGCTTCGGGAAACTGTCTGCGCAACATTCACCCGCTTTACGGTTCGACGCCGGGTGTCAGCGAAGAAGAATCGTTGACCGCCTGCGCGTTTCTTGATTCGCACGGCAGCAATGTGTACGACTACTGCTACAGCGATCAATTTGCCTCGGGATTCGTCACCACCTGTTATTCTGCGAATATCTACAGCAATTGTTATTGTGTCTGGTATTCCAATTACGGCGGCCGGGAAATGGCATTCCGGGCGGAAAAAAAATTCAATTCCACCATCACCGATTGCCGGGTGACATTCCGCAAAGACACCCGGAATATACTGCTGCAGGTCAGGGAACCCGGCGGCAAAGGCCAGATCATCCGGCCCCGCTTCCTGGAATCCCGCACGGAGAATCGGGATTTTCAGCCCTATTTGCAGGGCAATGTCCTGCCGCTGTAAACGCGGACCATTCATCACACCGGGGCTGTTGCGCAACCTGAAAAAAGGTGAGCAACAGCCTTTTTTGTGCAATTACCGGTACTCGGTGCGGTCGATGATCTCCTGCTGCTCCGTGGGCGACAACGACACGAAATATTCCGAAAAACCGGTTTTGCGCACCAGCAGTGACCGGTATTTTTCCGGATGTTTCCGGGCATCTTCCAAGGTGGCGCGGTCAATAAAGGTGAAGCCGATGTGCAGTCCGTCCATCCGGAAAAACGCCTGCAGCAGCGATTGCAGCACCGCCGCATCGGGCCGGGTCCCGAATTTCAGGTTCAATCCGCCGCAAATGCACCGTTTCAGCGGCAATGCGGTAACGCTCCGCAACAGCGCGGTCGGCCCGTTGCGGTCCATGCCGTGTACCGGGGACTGATTTTCGCTGATGGGTTCGCCGGCTTTGCGGCCGTCCGGCGTGGCCCCGACAGCGGCCCCGAAGCGGTGATGCTGGGTCAGCGAATAAAACGACGGCATGACGATAAACCCGGTTTCCCGGGCGGCTTTTTCGAAGGCATCGATCAACACATTACCCAATTCGGCGGCCCAGTGATCGACCTCCGGCAGACCATTGCCGTATTTCGGCAGACGGTTCAGGATCTCCTGCCGCAAATCCTCCTCTCCGGCGAAATCGTCTTCCAGGATCTGAACGATTTTCCGGTACGGATAACGCTGTTCCAGCATTTCCAGAGCCGTCATGCTGTCCGCCATATTGGCCAGACCGGAAAACATCCGGTGGTGCCAACGGATCGTTTCGGCACCGCCCTGCTCCATATCGCGGCAGGACTGGATGCAGCTCCGGATGAACAGCGATTCAAACCGGAAAAACGGTTCATCGGTAAAAATATCGTTCCGGTTTGTCAGCATATCGGCCTTCATCTGTTCGCTGGCGATCCGGAACAGCCGCGCCGGGATCTCCCGGTACGATGCCGCC
>JAFQLP010000173.1 GCA_017414565.1 Lentisphaeria bacterium
CAAAGGCAAATGCCAGTGCCAGGACCGATGATCGCAGTTGAGAGACCTTCAGTTGCCGCAACAGCCGGAAAAACCACGCCGCCCCCAGTGCCGTCCACAATCCGGAACAGACAAAATTGAGCAGGATCTCCACGAAAACCCGGACCGGTTCCGGAAACGGATAGCCGAACCGGTCCCGCAATACCGGAAACAGCGGCAGATACACGGCGATCCCCGGCAGAAAACTGCCGGGGGCTTTGTTGGAATAATAATGGCCGTCGTGCCACGCCCAGTCGCCGTTTTTTTCCGGCGCATCGGCCCGGATGAACCGGTCGATGGTGAACCGGCCGAAATCTCCGGTGACCGGTTCGCAAAAAGCGTAAATCGCACCGAGCCGCGATGCCTGGGCCCACGCGCCGCGATGGTAGAACCATGCCCCCGCGATCAGGGTGATCGCCAGGATCAGCCGGAAAAGATGCCGGTCGGAATGGCGCATGGCAGAGGCCGGGATCACCGGTTGGCCAGATAATGGCGGGTCAGTTCCAGCAGACGATCCATGTCGGCCGGGGTGCCGATGGTGATGCGGACATAATCACCGGTGACATCCCCCGGGAAATACCGCACGATCACCGCTTCCTGACGCAGATACCGGAAATACGCTTCGCCATCCCGGTCCGGCGGGGCCGCAAAGACAAAGTTGGCGGCAGACGGATTGACTTCAAAGCCGCAGGCCGTCAATGCTGCGGTGAGCCGGTCGCGTTCCTGCCGGATCTTCTGCACATTGTCGCGCAGATAATCCTGATCCAGATACGCCGCCCGTCCGGCCGCCTGGGTGACAGCATCGAGATTGTAGGAGTCTTTGACCTTGAACATGCCGGCGATGATCTCCGGCGAAGAAACCGCGTATCCCAGGCGCATACCGGCCAGCGAATAGCTCTTGGAGAAGGTCCGGCTGATGATCAGATTCGGATAGTCCGCCAGCAAACCGGCGCAGTTGTCATCGGCAAAATCGGCGTAGGCTTCATCGATCAGGACCACGCCGTCGCATTTTTCGCACAGATCCCGGATCGCCGCCATCGGAAACGTATTGCCGGTCGGCGCGTTGGGGCGGGCAAGTGCCACCAGATTGGCCCCCTGTACGCGGTCGGCAAAGTCCGCCGGCAGATGGAAGCCGGGCCTGTCCAGCGGCACCCGGATCACCGGCGCACCCTGCATGGCCGCCAGTACCGGGTAAAGCGAATAGGTCGGGTCCGGACAGGCAAACGGCAGGTCCGGGGCCGTGAACGACCGGAAAATCATGGTCAGGATATCATCGGAACCGTTACCGGCGATCACCCGGTCGGGCGTTACGCCCCAGTGTTCGGCAATGGCGGTCCGGAGCGCGACCGAATCGGGATCGGAATAGCGGCGCAGCCGGTCGTTGTCGAAATGCCGCAGGACTTCGTCCACCTGCGGCGATGGCGGGTAGGGGTTTTCGTTGGTATTGAGTTTGATCAGATTGGTCATCCGGGGCTGTTCCCCCGGTTGATACCCGGCCAGGGCTTCGATTTCGGGCCGGAAACAGGATCGGTATGGTTTCATGCAGACATTCTCCGCGTTAAAGGTCTTGAATGGTCAGATTTTCAGTTGATCCAGTGCCGCCCACGGATCGGGGCGGTCATCATCGGCGGCGGTATCGTCATTGTCATCGACACAGTCGCAATCGGCGTGGTTCAGGTTGCAGCCGCAGTGGCGGCAGAGCCCGGCGCAGTCATCCGAACAAAGCAGGTTGATCGGCAGTTCCAGCAGGGCTTCCTCCCGGATCTCCGGGGAAATATCCAGTTCCTCCACCAGCGGGTGATCGAAATACAAGGCCAGATCACGGCTGCTGACCGTTTGCGTGACCGGTTCCAGACAGCGGCCGCAGATCCCGGCGATGTCGTAGGAGAATTCCCCGCGCACCAGGACGCTGCCGGAGACCATTTCCGCCGTCAGCCGGTAACGGAACGGCGACACGGGGTCCATGCCGGTCCCGGTGCCGATATCCAGAAAATCCGCCGGTTCTTCGCCTTCGAGTTCCTGTTTCTGTTTTTCCAACAGACCGATGCTGACCCGGATCATAATGATTTCTCCGCTTCCATTTCGGCGATGCGCCGCTGCAATGCCGCGGCGGCGGGCGGCGGCACGCAATGATCGAACCGGCCGCCGAAACAGGCGATCTGTTTGACCATGCGGGAACTGACATAGGAATTGTCCGCGCTGGGCATCATGAAGACCGTTTCGCAATTGTTCCGCAAAGAACGGTTCATCAGGGCCATCTGGAGTTCGTATTCAAAGTCGGAAAAAGCCCGCAGACCGCGCAGGATGGCCTGGGCTTCAAAAATTTCAATGGCATCCACCAGCAGGCCCCGGAACGCGACCACCTCGACATTGTGCAGATGACTGCAACTGCGGCGGATGATCTCTTCGCGTTCCTCCAGCGAAAACATGGGATTTTTTTCCAGGTTGATGGCTACCGCCACAAGCACCTGATCGAACAGCCGGGAGGCGCGCTCGACCAGATCGAGATGCCCGTTTGTGAACGGGTCGAAACTGCCGGGATACAGGACTTTTTTCATGATCGGATCTGTTTTTTTTCTGAATCAGGCACATCCCCGCTCCGAACAGGGCCGCACCGTAAAATTTATCACCCGAAAACTTGAATTTCAAACATTGTAATATACATTAGTCCCGATAGAATGCAACCGGCGCGGTCATTATTTCCCCGCCGTGAGAGATCCAAAGGGGAGGTAAGGCATGGCGGCGGTCAAAAAAATTGCGCTGGCGATCGGCGTGTTTGACGGGGTCCATCTGGGACACCGGCGGGTGATCCATGCCGC
>JAFQLP010000174.1 GCA_017414565.1 Lentisphaeria bacterium
CATCATCTCCCGGGCTCCCTGTGTTCTCAAGGAACGCTCCATGCGGAAACCGGCCCTGAAGATCGACGCCGATCGATGCAAAAACTGCCGCAATTGCCTCAAACTGGGCTGTCCGGCCATCGAATCGGCCGCCCGCAGCGACAAACCGGTCATCAGCGATGCCTGTACCGGGTGCGGACTTTGCCGGAGTGCCTGTCCGTTTGACGCGATCCACTGATCCCGCTGTTTTTTTTGCGATACCGTACCGGTTGATGCCGGTGCGGTATTTTTTTACCGACATCCCGGAAAATCCATTTTTGTTATCATGTTACGCCCGTTAATCATTAACCGTTAAAAGTTATGATAACAACTTATTAACAACAGCTGTATCCGGTTCCGTCAATTCTTTTTCAATCAATATGTTATAAAAACAAATCCCCGCAAGCATGGCGATATTAAATTTAACATAATCTGTATTATGCGACATTGTATATCCGGTAAAATCAGCCCCCGGAAACAACCTGTTTCATTATTTCCGTCAAAACCGTTTTTTTACAACCGCGGCATGGCGGAACGGAATCATGGATTTTCCCGATCAAACCGGATTTCTGCTATTTCATATTTGCGTTTTTGTGGTAAATTATAAGAAACTTCAGGAGTCAGCGTGAAAAGATACGATGTTATTGTGGTGGGTGCCGGTCATGCCGGTTGCGAAGCCGCTTATGCCGCCGCCCGGATGGGGGCGGATACTTTGTTGATTACAACCCATCTGGATCATATTGCCCAAATGAGCTGCAATCCGGCGATCGGCGGGGTGGCCAAAGGGCATGTGGTGCGGGAAATCGATGCTCTCGGCGGGATCCAGGGGGTTATTACCGATGCGGCCACGCTGCAATTCCGCATGTTGAACCGCACCAAAGGTCCGGCGGTGCATTCGCCGCGGGCCCAATGCGACAAAGCCCTGTTTTCCCGGCTGATGAAAACGGTGCTGGAACAGACACCGAATCTTTCTCTGCTGCAATCGGAAGTCGTTGAATTCAAACTGGAAAACGGCAATATAAAAGGTGTTGTGACCCTTTTCGGCGAAGTCATCGAAGCGACCGCGGTGATACTTACCACCGGGACCTTTCTGAATGGTCTGCTGCACTACGGTCTGCGGCATTACTCCGGCGGACGGGCAGGTGATGCGGCTTCCATTCCGCTGGCCCGGGCTCTCCGCGATCAACTGGGCTTGCAGGTCGGACGGCTCAAGACCGGAACCCCTCCCCGGCTGCTCGGTCGCAGCATCGATTTTTCGGCCATGACCCGGCAACCCTCGGAGGACCCGGAATTTGCGTTCAGTTTCCGCAGTTCCGCCTGCCGTCCGGATCTGCCCCGGGCCGCGCGGCGGCAGTTGCCGTGTTACGGTGTCTATTCCACGCCGGAAACGGCTGATGTGGTGCGCGAACATCTTTCGGAAGCCCCGATGTATCAGGGGGTGATCGAAGGTGTCGGAGCGCGCTACTGCCCGTCTTTTGAAGACAAAGTGGTCCGGTTCTCGCATCACCCGCGCCACTTGCTCTATCTGGAACCGGAAAGTGCCGAATGCGGCGAATACTACATCAATGGCATCTCAACCAGTCTGCCGCCGTCGGTCCAACTGGAGATGCTGGCTACGATCCCCGGACTGGAGCGGGCCGTTGTCACCCGTTATGCGTATGCCATCGAATACGATTTTATCCATCCGTCGCAACTTTCCCGGACGCTTCAGCAGAAGCGTTACCCGAATCTTTTCACCGCCGGTCAGATCAATGGGACCAGCGGATACGAAGAAGCGGCCGGTCAGGGCCTGATCGCCGGTATGAATGCTGCTCTTCTGGCCGCCGGTAAAGAATTGGTCGCCCCTGCCCGCGATTTGAGTTATATCGGTGTGATGATCGACGACTTGGTTACCAAAGATATCGTGGAGCCGTACCGGCTTTTCACCAGCCGGGCCGAATACCGGCTCCATCTGCGTCAGGACAATGCCGATCTCCGTCTGACCGCCCGGGGACACGCTGTCGGCCTGGTAAATTCGGCTCAATATCAGGAGTTTGCCGCATACGCCGCGCTGTTGGACGAATGGCGCAAAATGGCCCAAACCATCCGGGTCGGCGAACACACGGTTTACGCTTTGCTCAAACAGCCGGAGGCGGCGGCGGAAGCGGCGGCGGCACAGGCCATGCCGCCCCTGCCGGATACCCCGGCGGCCCGGCGGATGTGGGAGGAACTCCGCATCGAAGCCCGTTACGACGGCTATCTGCAGCGGGAAGCCCAGAGCATTGCCAAATTGCACCGGCTGGAAAATTGGAAAATTCCGGCGGATTTCGATTTCGGTTCGATCCCGTCGCTGCGGAATGAATCCCGGATGAAACTGCTCAAGGTACGCCCCCTCTCCCTGGCCCAGGCAGAACGCATTGATGGCGTCACTCCGGCGGAGATCGCCCTGATCCAGGTGCATCTGGCCCGGTTGAGGCTGATGCCGGAGGTGGAAGAATGATCCTGCGCGGGATCTTCCGCAACAATCTTCCGGCCGGGATCGCCCTGATCCTGCTGACCGGTTTTCTTGCCATGGCACTGGGGACCGAGATCTATGCTTTCTGGTGTGAATCCACCGGCCGGATACCGGCGTATGCCGTGGGCAATGTGGCGGAGCGTTTTCTGCCGCCCTCAACGGAACATTGGTTCGGCACTGACTACATGGGGCGCGATGTTCTGCTCCGGGCCGTTGCCGGCAGTGCCACGGCGGTCAAAGTCGGTGTGATCGCCACGCTGATCGCCGTTCTGCTCGGTACGATACTCGGGCTGGCGGCCGGATTTTTCGGCGGCTGGATCGATGATTTGACCGTTTGGCTGTACAGTACGGTGGCGGCCATGCCGGCGTTGCTGTTTATTCTGGCCTTTGCTTTGTTGGTCGGCCGGAATTTTATGAATTCAGAGGTTGCCGGGGTGGTCAAAACCGTCAGTTCCCTGCTGCGTTCCGAACCGGGGATGCTGGCGGTTTATCTGGCGATCGGTCTGACCTGCTGGGTAACGCTGTGCCGGGTGGTGCGGGCGGAAACCATGAAACTCAAAAATCAACCCTATGTGCTGGCGGCACGGGTGGCGGGACAATGTTCCCCGGTGATCCTGTTCCGGCATATCCTGCCCAATGTGATGCATCTGGTCATCATCTATTTCACACTGACATTCGCTTCGGCCATCATGAGCGAAGTGATCGTCAGTTATCTGGGTATGGGCGTACAGAGCGCGCCCAGTTGGGGTGTGATGATCGCCGACGGTCAGGACCGGATGTGGCTGGGGGTATGGTGGGAGGTCGCCGCCGCAACCACATTCATGTTTCTGCTGGTGTTGGCTCTCAATGTTCTGGGCGATTATCTGCGCGACACCATCGATCCGCGCAACCGGGCCTGACCCGGCAGACTACTTTGCCTGGATCTCCACGGCCGATGAAGCGGAATTGCCGCGCAGCACCGGCACCTGCAATGCCATGACTTCGGCCGCGGGCCACCGGTAATACCCCGGCGTTTCCGCCACCATCCGGGTCCGGACAACATTTTTGCCGCGCCGCACCCGGTGACAATAAAGATCGGTGTATGACGGATGGAATTCGCCGTAAACCGGCAACGGATTATCCGGCAGCCAGCCGCTTTGTGCCCCCAACGGATAAAAACCGGCCGGGCGGGGTGCCCGTATCCGGACATAATTGCAGTCGGCCACCGCTTCGACCGTCAATTCCTCCTCCAGCATCGCGCCGGACGGGATCACGGTGCCGGGTGCGATTTCGGAACGGGTCCAGCGGGCGGCCTCCGCCGACACCGGATGCCCGGCATCATCAAACGCAAATGTCATCCCGGTATCCGGGGTCAGCAAAAACAATTTCCGGCTGACGATCAGCTCCCGTCCGGCAGCCGGGATCGTATCGTCCCGATTGTCAAATGCCATCGCCATGTGACAATACAAAAATCCTTTGCCCTGCTGGCGGATCGTGATTTCGTGGGGACCCGGCATCAACTGCTGCGGCGTGATCAGGGTACGGGGATCAAAGGTTGCCATTTTCTCCACCGGCACCTGGATCCGGCGAATGGTTTTGCCATCCAGCAAAATCTCGATCTCCCGCGGCTCCAGTTTTTCACCGCTGACGGCGATCCAGTCCGCCAGAGCCCGTACCCCCTCCCCTGCGGAACGGGCGGAATTTTCCTCCGGCGCATACCGCCACGCCTCGACCAACTGCCGGGCCAGATCCGGCAACAGCGGACTTTGCGGATCGCTCCCGGCCAACAGCCGGATGTAAAGCGCGGCAGCCAGCCCCGGATCGCGGAACCGGTCAACCGGGAACGCCAACCGGTGGCGTTTGGCAACATTGTCATAGACAACATATTGCTTCAGGAGTTTTTGCAATTCAGCGGCTTCTTTTTGCATTTCCGGCCACTGCCGGGCGGCCCGGGCCAGCCGGAGCAGCGACAACACCGGCAATTTGCCGCGCCGCTGATAAAGCCAATCGGCCAATTCCGGTTTGGGAGCCCCGGCATCCGCCAAAGCCTCCACCCGGACAGCATCGACATCCGCCGGGACGGCATCGGGCTGCTGCTGAAGTTTTTTGAACCGTTTTTCCGCATCCCGGCGGAGCCATTCAATACCCCGCTGCAGAGAACCGGAAATTTCCGGAAAATCTTTGAGTGCCGCCAGTGCCTGAACCGTTGCCGCGGTCGTGTCGGGCCAACTGCGTTCCGTGGCTCCGCTGAACCACCCCCAGCCGCCATCGCTGTTTTGCAATGCAGCGATCATCTGTAAATGTTCGCGGGTCATGTTTTTGAATGACTCCCGGTTCAGCGTGGCTCCGGATACCGTTTTCTTCTGACGGTCAAAATCCGGCGACAACGGAACGGCCGGCGGCAATGTCAGATCACAGTCTTTGATACCGGCTTTTTCACATGCCTGCCAGGCCATCACGGTCGGCAGAAAATTCCCGATACGGCTGAAAATATCGCTTTTTTGCGATGTCAGCAGCGGCAGCACCTCCAGCATGGCACCGGTGAGCGATGGGGCCGTATTGAGCATCAGCGATACCGTTGCCGGTTCCACATTCTCCGGCAATACGACCGGAAAAGACAACGATTCCCCGTCCGGAGCCAGTGTGCCCGCCGCGGTATAAAATTGCCGGATGCCGGGGGGATGCACCGTCAGATCCTGACTGATCCCATCGCCGACCGCATCATTTCCCGCCCGCAGGGAGACCCGTATGCTCCCCGGCCGTTCCGCGATCACCTCCCGCGCTATCTCCGTCGTACCATGTGCCGGCACCGTGATTTCCAGCGGAACATCTGCCCCGACCGCCTTGACCGGCGATGCCAGACATTGCAGATTGACCTGCTGTTCCCGGTCGGTAAGATTGTGCAAAACACCTTTGATCTCAAACCGGTCCCCGGCATTCAGCGATACCGGCGTGGCCAAACGGGCCACAAATGGTTGAGAAACCGTAAAATCTGCCGTGCCTTCACCGGCCCGGCAACCGGGAGCCATTGCCCAGATCCGGACCCGCCAGCGGGTCAGATTATCAGGCAGAACAAAGGGTATTTCCAGTTTGCCGCTGTCATCCACCCGGCTTCGGGCAACCCACAGCAGCCGGTCGGCAAACCGTTGCCGCATAACCGGTTCGCCGGCCGTACCGGAACCTGCCACCGTCGCCATGGGCATGTTGTCGGCGGATTCGGCCAGTGCCACGCCATTGCGGGCCAAAACGGCCGGCTGCATCATCATGGACCGGGGGCCGCCCGTTCCATCATGCAAATGCATCCATTGGGGGAAATGATACCGCTTCCAGCCCCAGAAAAAGTCCATGATGCCGGGGATATTGGAGCCGCCGGAAAAATCTTCTATTGCCTGATCATAAACGGCTACGGTAACATCGCCGCCCGTCGGTCCGCCGGTATCGTCCTGCAGTTGGAGCAGGATTTTGCCGCTGTCGCCCGGCGACAATTTTTCCGGCACGGTTTTCAACTGCACCAGCAACATGTTACGGGCGGGCGGTACCGGAATCTCCCGGCTGACCAGATGCCACCGTCCATCGGCAAACATGGCCGCATCAACGAACAGATTGGGACTGTCAGCATCGGATGTTCTGAATGTCAGCGTGCCGCTGTGATTTTCCAGCGGCACCACCCGGTATTCGCCGCCGCCACCGCCGGTGGACCGGATGAAGCACAGTACATTGCCGCTGCGCTGCCGGGAACTGAAAAGCAGTTTGATATCATCGCCGGGGCGATACAATTCCCGGTCCGTCAACATCTCCAGTTGCCGGGAACTGAAGACCGGAGCCCCGCCGCGGACACTCCGCACCCGGATGCGGGCAATGGACTCGCTGTTTTCCCGTTTGACGGTGCGGATCGTCGTAACGGCGATATAGATCCCCGGCACCCTGATTTCAAACGGCAATTCTTTGACGGCATTTTCTGATGTTGTATCGAAATGAATGACATGCAACGGATCGTAAGAGCGCGTTTCCTGTCCGTTCTCCAGCCGCAACCGGTAAATCCGGGTTTCGCCGCGCCCGGCGACCGGCTGGCCATCCATGCGTTGTGCTTTGACATTCAGCACGATCCGTTCCCCCGGCTCAAAGAAATTCCCGTTGAGCCAACTGTAGACCCGGAACGGCACCGCCGCGATCGGGATTTTGCCGCTGCCGCTCTGGCGGCGGTGGGCGGGAGCGGTCACTTCAGCCTCGATCCGGTAGGCGGCATCCTGTTTGCCGA
>JAFQLP010000175.1 GCA_017414565.1 Lentisphaeria bacterium
ATACGGCCCGATCAGAACATCGCTGCCGATACGCACATCGCCGTTGATATAACAGTACAGGCCGATAAAGGTACGGGCTCCGATCCTGTTGCCGCGGATCCGGATGATCGCACCGGGGGCGACCATCACACCATCGCCGAATCCCATGATCTTTGCCCGTGTCAGATCGTCCTCCCGGTTATCGGAAAGATTGGCACTGCGGACAAATTCCTCAAAAAAGTGTAACGACACGCCGCACGCGGCTTTTTGTTTCCGCCAATAACCGATCGTTCTGCGCTGTTTTTTCTTCATAATCCATCTCCGTTTTTTTCATACCATAATGCCAAGATAAAAAAAATCAATTTCCCTTTTTGCAACTTTGCGGTTTCGGCAGTATAATACAGAGAACTTTTTACTGTCGGAAAAATATGAATATACAACGCCTTGCTTTCTCTCCGGCTGTCATCGCCGCGGCCGCACTGCTGCTGACCGGAGGATCGATCGCCATCGTCACCCTGACCGGGATCCCGCTCGGTGTTTCCGGCGACTGGGTCTGGCAGCGGCTCGATCCCCCAACCCCGCTGCCGCTGTCGCTCGCGGTCATACTGGCCGTCGGCGGCATGGCGGCATTCTGTTGTGACCGCAGGGCTTCCGGCAGACGCCCCCTGCTGCTGGCGTTGCTGTTTCTCTGCGGATTCGCCGCCGACTGGCTGGTCCTGGATGGCGGCCGGGCCGGGCTGGCCGAAAATGTCCTCGCACCGCTCGACCGCTTTACCACCGGCTACCTTCAACCCGCCCTGACGGCTCCCTGGCGTCCAGACGATGCCGCCGCGAACACCCGGCAATTGCTGACCGTACCGGCCACGGAATACCCGGCCCACAGCCATGTCCACCCGCCGGCGAACTGGTTTCTGACCTCCCTTGTCCATCAATGGGCTCCGGACGCCGGACACCGCCTGCTGCCGTCAACGGCCCGGCTCGTGGATACCACGCAATTATGGCTTTGCGCCGCGCCCCCGGCAAACACGCCGGAGGCCGCCGATACAGCATTGAAACTGACCTGGCTTTTCTGGGCGGCTCTTGAAACCGGCAAAGTTCTGGTCGCCGCGGCACTGCTGATGTTGCGGCCGCACCGGCCGGGGCTGGCTCTGCTGCCGGTGGTATTCGGCAGCGGTGCGGCGGTGCTTTTTCTGGGCCATTACGACACGCTGTACTTCGGTCTGACGGCGGCGGCGTTGGCGGCGATCACCGCGGCGTGCCGGTTCCGGTGTGCATCCGGCGCGGCGGCCGGCGGGCTGATCCTCGGCGGCGGGGCATTTTTCTCGCTGGGATTCGGCGCGCCCATTGCCGTGGCAGCAGCCGCTCTGACAGCCGGATTCCGGGGGATACGGCGGCAACAGCTGCTCGCATCACTGTTGGCGGGGCTGATGATGGCCGGTATCGCCGGTTGGTGGATCTTTCAGGTGCCGCCCTGGGAACTCGCCCTCACCTGCTGGCGCAATCACCGGATATTCAATGACATGGCGGACCGCCGTTATCTGCTGTGGCTGCCGTATCAGATACTGGATGCCCTGCTGTTCTGCGGGCCGCTGGCGGCTCTGATGCCGCTGACCGCGCTCCGGGGGCGGTATCGTCATCCCCTGAACGCATGCCTGCTGGTGATCCTGACCGGCTGGCTCTATCTGCTGTTCGGCGGAGCGGCCATCGGAGAATTCGGACGGCTGACGGCACTCTATCTGCCGTTGCTTCTGTTTGCCGCCGGGGTCGCGGGCGGCCGTGACCGGATCTTTGCCAAACCCATTCCGTATGCCTGTTTTGCGCTGACCGCCATGGGGGCAATGGTCCTGACGGCGGTACTCCGCAGTACCCTCAAACTGGTCAGTGTGGATGGA
>JAFQLP010000176.1 GCA_017414565.1 Lentisphaeria bacterium
GCAGATCCGCCGCATCCGCCGCCGGACACATCGCCCCGCCATTGGCACTGGTGGCGATCAGCACATCACTGCCGCACCGCGCCGCCAGCAATCCATGCAGGGGCGAAGACGGCAGCATCACCCCCACGGTGTCCGGGGCATCGGGCGACAGCAGATCCCCGTGATACGCTGCCCCGGCTCCGGCCTGCCATTGCAGCAGCACGATCGGGGCTTCCGGCGATGTCAGCAGCCGTTTTTCCGTTTCTCCGGGCCGGAACAACCGTTCCGCCACCCCGATATGCCGCACCATGACCGCCAACGGCTTGTGCGGCCGCGCCTTCACCTGCCGGAGACGGCGGATAACGGCCTCCTGACGGCAATCCGCCACCAGCAGGAACATCCCCACCCCCTTCAACGCCAGGATCCCGCCGGCATCCACCAGAGCCGCCGCGGCGGCCACCGGGTCCGGCCCGGTCACCCGTCCGGTCCGGTCAAAAAACTGCAATGACGGCCCGCAAACCGGACAACTGACCGATTGGATGTGGAACCGGCGGTCCGACGGATCGTTGTATTCCCGTCGGCAATCTTCGCAAAGCGGAAAATCCGCCCATGCCGTGGCCGCCCGATCGTAGGGCAACTGCCGCACCGTGCTGGCCCGCGGCCCGCAATCGCCGCAGCTGATAAAGGCAAAACCATACCGGCGGTCCGATGGATCCGCCATTTCCGCCAGACAACGGGAACACGGTGCCAGATCGGGCGGTGTCAGCAGATTGACATGTCCCGCCGCCGGTGACGGCAGGATCCGGAAATCCGATGGCGGCGGATCGGCATGACATTCTCCGATCTGCCAGGGCTGTTCCGGACGGCATTGCGGCGGCAGGGCATCTGCCAGATCCCGGCATGCCGCCTGCAGGACCGGTTCCGGTCCGAACAGACAATATTCCACTTCGTCACCGCCGTTGCGCACCCAACCGGTCAACCCGCGCCCGACCGCAAACCGGTACAAAGCCGGGCGCATCCCGACCCCTTCCACCGTGCCGCGAAATACAATCTGCCGTCCTGTCATCATTCAAACATCGGCCGGTATCCCGAACCGCCCTCCCGGTCCCGGGCGGCGGCGATCGCCACGCCGCCCATCAAACAACAACCGACCAGCGAACTGCCGCCGTAACTGATCAGCGGCAGATTCAATCCGGTCAACGGGATCAAGCCGGTATTGCCGCAGACATGCAGCAATGTCTGAATGGCCATCAGGATACCCGCGCCGCCCAGATAAACCGCCGCCGCATCCGGCAACTGACGATCCCGGGCGGACCAGAAAAACCGGCACGCCAGCGATACCGGCAGCAATACCGCCGGCACCGCCCCCAGCCATCCCAGCGTTTCCGCCATCACAGCATACGCCGAATCGTTGTATGCCAGCGGCAAATACGACATACTCCACGCCGATTGTCCCAACCGGCACCCCGTCCAGCCGCCCTGGGCGATCGCCAAATTCAATTGCCGCAAATGCCAGCCGCCCCCCATGGGGTCCATGCCGGGATCAAGAAAAACCGATATCCGTTCCGCCGCGTACGGCTGAATGCGGATGAAGACCAACAGCAGCAGTATTGCCATGCCGATCCCCATCGTCACCCCTTTACCGCTGCCGCCGACGGCAAAATAAATCACGACCCATGTCAACAGATATACCGCCGCCGTACCGAAATCCGGCTGCAGCAGTACCGGCACAATCCACAACAACGCCACCAGTCCCATCACCGGGAACCGCCGCCGCGCCGCCGACGGCGATACTGCCACCCCTGCCAGACACAGCAGAAAAACGACTTTACCGAATTCCGACGGCTGAATGAAATATTCCCCGATGCGATACCACCCCAGCATCCCGTTGATCCGGACCCCATGCCACGACAATCCCAGCAGAGCCGCCATCGCCGCCAGCAGATAATAACCGCGCCATGCCATGTGTTTGCCAAACGGAATACGCGCCGTGACCAACATCATCATCAGACCGATCAGCAGAAACCCCAGCTGCCGCCCCGGCAACATCACCGCATCCGGCGCATCGAACTGACTGGCCGCGATCGTCAGGACACCGCACAATCCGCCCAATCCGGTCAACACCGGCACCAGGATCTCCGGCTGCAGCCATTGTTTGCCCATGATCTTCACGGCTGCTCCTCCGGTAATACCAATGCCGTCCGGATATCGGTAGCGGGAACCGGATCGGTCAGCATCTGCCAGGTCCCGGCGATCCATTTACCATGGCCATCCCGCATCACCCGGTATTGCCCCGGACGACCGGCCAGATCGCGATCCAGTGTCGCCTCCAAGCCGGACATGCCGCGCTGCACCCCGTTCTGCACCTCCACCTGCCCGATGATCTGCCGCAATTCCGGCGGCCCGGCGGTCAACCGCACCGGTCGCGACACGATCGCCAGATTGCTGTGCCGGGTCACCAGCGGCTCCAACCGCATGATCGTTTCCACCGGCACATCCCGGTACAGCACCCGGCCGCTGGACAATTGACATCCGGCGACCGCTTCCACCGCCGCCAGCAATCCGGGCGGGACCGGCGTCCGGCCGCGCCAGATCAAATCAAAATGCCGTTCAGACCATGCCAGTTTCCGCCCCGAACTGTCAAGAATACACGCCCGGTCCGGATAAAACAATCCGGTCGTCCAGGCGAATCCGGCATCGGCCAGCGTCCGCTCCCGTTCCGGCCCCGCCAGCCGGGCATGGGCAGCCAATGCCAGTATCAGCACCGCCCCGAAACCGCAAACCGTCCATCCGAGACGGCGGTTGAAACGCCCCCGATCCATCATCATTTCAACAATCGCAGCAACATCCGGTCAAGCCGGACAAAATCGGTGGGAGCCGGCAGAAAATGTCCGCCGCCGGCCCGGCGCATCCGCTGGATCAACCCCTGATTGCGGGTATCGACCACGGCGATCAATGGCGGCGGCTCGGGCTGCAGCAGCAGCAATTCCGCCGTGACCAGCCAATTTTCCTGAACATCGCCGCACAAAAAAATCAACAGCAGATCCACTGACGGCGGCAGATTTTCCGGCGAAGCACCAGTGATCAGACGGCAATCGGGATACAACGCCTGCAAGACTTCTTCGGCGTACCCGTCGGACCCGATGACCACAAAATTTTTCTTCAAACCAGCCGGACGGCGGGTCGGATCGATCTGATCGTCTTCACAATCCACACTGTCGGTGAACTGGAGTGTCCGTTCATTGGGCAATGCGCTCGGTACATTTTGCCAGATGTTATCCAGCAGCAGCCGGAAACAGGTACCGTTACTGCCGTAATCATCCACACTGAAATGCGCCTGCAAATTCGCGGCCGCCGCCTCTATCCACAACATCCGCAACAGCGGCAGCGGGGCTCCCGGCGGGGGGTCCGCCGGTTCGTTTTCATGATACCGCCGGAGCAGCGAAGCATACCCGCCGACGCCGGGGAATTCCCGGGCACACCGGAAAACGATCTGCAACTGATCCCCGCTCCGGGAACAACTGACTTCGATCTCCGCCTGTTCCGCACCGGCGGCCGTCAACATCCGCATCATCATGACCAGCATCTGGCACAATGTTTCCCGATCGCCATAAACCTCTTTCGGCATATCCGGATCGTAACGGAGCAGATGCGACACCCGCCGCGCCCGCATGAATTCAGCGGATTCTTTCACCACTTCGTGCAGCAGTCCGGCCAATCCGAAGCGGGAATTCCGGGCGACATCAGCCGGACGTTCCGACAGCGCGCCCACCAGCGAAATCCGGCCCAGCAGATCCTGGGAACGCTCCAACTGATGCCGGATGTGTTCATGCAGTCCTTCCGAACGCATCCCGCCGGGCAATACCCGGTTGAGATACAAATAGGCGTGGATCAGACTCAACGGACGGCTGATCTCCCCGGCCATCCCGGTCAGCATCCGGC